>RKSK01000153.1 GCA_007570915.1 Cenarchaeum sp. | reverse complement strand
GGCGCCTTGTGATTTACGAGCTTGGCAATGTTGAGGAGGGCGGCAACGCCATCGATGCCATACTGGGGCTTGACATGCTCGAGGGCTGCCGCATGGAGCTCGACTGGGTGCGCATGGAGGGCGTCCTGGAGGTGTGAGGGGGCGCCGCGCAGGCGTCGGGCACGACATCGGGGCGCCCGGGGAACCCTAGACGGTCGCGTCTCGCCGCGCAGGCCAAAACTCGTGGCGCCCGGGATCGCTAGGAAGACCATAGTCCACAGCGCGGCGTGCCCTAGGCTGCCGCGCCCGGCGCGACGCCCCCCGCAGCCTGTTTCCCACGGCGCGCCGGCGCGAGCCTCCGGCGCCTGCGCGCCTGCCGATCGCCGTGGTGGGGTTCGGGCCCTAGTCGACCTAGGAAGTTTCGGCCATGCGCTCCAGAACCCGTGCCTAGCCATACACGCCCTCGCCGGCCAGGCAAGGGTGATATACCCCCCGCCGGCGCGCCTGCGTCACTATGGTCAAGGCCCGGTTCCAGGTGCTCTGCCGCGACGAGGGCGACAAGGAGGCCTGCGCGCGCATAAAGGCGCTCATGCACGACTGCAAGGTGTCCGACGCCGGGCCCACGGCGGCGTACGACCACGTCGGTGAGCGGAGCTTTGACAGCGTGGACGACGCGCTGCGGCGCATGAGGGACCTCAACAGGCTGGCAGGCAAGGACGCCCTTGACATATCCGTGAGGATAAAGTACCATGGGTGAGTCGGTTGGGTCGCCAATTGTCCATCGTGGTTGTGTATTTTGCGGACACTGGCTTTGCAAGCGTAATGAAAGCCCTAGAGAAGGAGTTTCCGGCAAGGCTGGACGCCGGCGAGCATAGACTCGTGGGAAACGCCGAAGCCTGCATAATCGACGTCCTCGTGCCAAACGGCTTTGAGCTCCGCCAGGCGCAGCATAGACTGGAGGAGGCGATGCCCACCGTGGGCATAAAGATAATGGAGCGTTACCACGAGTCGTGGTGGGCACGCCGCCGCTGGACCATAGCCATTGGCGTCGGCGTCGGGATTGCCCTGATGTTCATCGCCGAGCTGCTGCGCCCCCTGACCGCACGCCTGCGCGAGGCGCTCGGCTAGCGGGGCGGCGGGCCGCCTAGAGCCTCGCTCCGGAAGCCAGGCTTTAGTGTGGCGCCACAGGCTTGGGGACGCAAGCGCCGCGCGAGCAGCATCACGGCGCAACTAGCCGCGCGGCGCGCATGCGCAACCCTGGCATGCGCCTCCGTGGGGGGCGCCGTGAAGGTCAAGGCCGTGCGCAAGGCCGTGAGGCGCGCAGGGCGCGGCGGGGGGCAGGCGCTCGCGCCCAAAGACCGACGAGGAGTACGTCATGGAGGCGGCGCGGCTGTTCGCCGCCATGAACCCCGACCTCCTGGCCGCCGCCCCCGCCGCCCCCACCGACGCAAAAGGGGCAAAACGGGGAGTTTTCGTGACGCTGTCAGACTTTACAGAGGAGGCCAAAAATGCCGCAGAAAGCATGACTAACAAGACCATCAAGCTCATAAACGGCCCGGACTTGGTCGAGCTTATGATCGAGCATGGTGTCGGGACAAGCGTGGAAGAGTCCGTGCAGATAAAAAAGATGGACAGCGACTATTTTGAGGGCCTAGACGCGCGGTAGGGGCGCGGGCGCCTGCTGCGGCCGCGTTGGGCCGTGGCGCGTGCCTCCCGGGCCGGCCACGGCGGTGGAACCTGCGCGGAAGCCGCCGGGACGGTGGGCACGCGGCCCCCTCGCCGGGCGGCGGCCGCGAACCTCGCCCGCAGGGCACGCCGGGCCCCGGAGCCGACCTTTTGACCCCAAGGCTCCATGGTATAAAAGCGCCGCAGGCGCCCGCGCAAGCCCCGCGCGCGCCCGATGGAGGCCCTGCGCAGGGCCGGCGAAAAGGCCCGCGAGGCAAAGGCCCTCCACGGCGAGAACAGCCCGCAGTTTGAAAAGGCCCTCAAGCGCTTCAACGAGGCCGAAAAGCGCGTCAACGACGCAATGCGCGCAGTCGAGCCGATCCAGCGCGCGGCGACCTCGATAGACCTCTAGGCGCCGCGGCCGCGCGCGCATGTCCCAATCGTTATAACCGCGCTCCGCGCCCGCGCGGCCCGTGGACCTCACGCGGGACGAGGAGGACGCGCTGCACGGCCGGCGCGGCGAGGCGATGGAGACGGCGTACCGCGTGCTCGTCGCGACCGGCGAGGCGATGGGCGCCGCGGCGCTAGGCGGCGTGTCGTGGGCCCACCTCTCCGGCGTCAACTATAACACAATAGGCGACGCAGGCGCGCGCTTTCTTGCGGACATGGCCGCGGCCGGCGCGCGCGTGCGCACGCGGACCACGCTAAACCCGATGGGCTATGACTCGCGCGCCGACCACGGCCTGCCCGACGAGTTTGTGCGCGGCCAGGAGGGGATCGCCTCCTCGTACGGGCAGATGGGCGTCGACCTGTCGTTCTCGTGCATACCGTACGAGATATTCCGCGAGTCCGACCTGCTCCCGCGCGCGGGCGGGCGCGTCGCGTTCGCCGAGAGCAACGCGGCGATATACGCAAACTCCGTCGGCGGCCTGCGCACAAACAAGGAGAGCGCGTTTGGCGCGCTCGCCGCGGCGCTCTCGGGCAAGTCCCCCGTCGCGCCGCCCGAGGACCCCGGGTCCGTGCCGACGGTGAGGCTCCGCGTGGACAGCGCAAGCGACCTCGACTATGGCCTGCTCGGGTACTTTGCCGGCGCGGCCGGCTCGCGCACCGTGAACATCGAGGGCGCCGCGGAGGCCATGGGCCACAGGAGCTGCAAGTCGCTGTGCGCCGGGATGGGCACGTCGGGGACGTGCTCGCGCTTTTCGCTCGGCGCGCGGGCCGCCGGCGAGCGCATCGACTTTGGCAGGGAGGAGCGCGACGCGGCCCTCGACTCGCTCTCCACGGCGGGGTCCGGCGACATGATAGCGCTCGGCAGCCCGCAGCTCGGGGCCGGCGAGCTCGCGAGCCTGGCCGCGATGGTCGGCGGCGCGAGGTTCCAAAAGCGCTGCGTCGTGTTTTGCGCGCGCGCCTCGCTAGAGGCCGCCGAGGCCTCCGGCGACGCGGCGGGGCTGCGCCGCGCCGGCTGCGAGCTCCTCGCGGACTGCTGCGCGTGCCTCACGCCGCTTGTCAGCGCCGATGACGTCGACTCGGTCACGACTAGCAGCGTCAAGGCCGCCTACTACCTCTCGCGGTCCAACGGCGTGGGCGTGGACCTGAGGCCCATATCCGAGATCGTCCGGGGCGAGGCGCGATGAGGCGGACCGTCGTCGCGGGGCGGGCCATGGGGGAGGTCCTGCGCTCGTCGATGCCGATCAACTTTTTGGGCGCCGTCGACGCGGCCCGCGGGACGATAACGGACCCCGCGCACGACCTCCACGGGAGGGCCCTGCGCGGGACCATACTCGCCTTTCCGCACGGGATCGGCAGCAGCGTCGGCGCGTACACGGTGTACGCGCTCAAGGCCAACGGCGTGGCGCCGGCGGCGATGGTCTGCGCGCGCGCGGACGCGAGCGTCGTCTCGGGGTGCGCGATCGCCGGCATACCGCTCATGCTCGACGGCGGGCTCTGCGAGGGCGTGCGCGACGGGCAGGCCTGCACAGTCGACACCGCCGCGCGCACGGTCGTGCCGGCCTAGGCACGCGCGCCGGGCGAGGCCTCGCGAAAGACCGACGCGGTGAACGCGAGGACCTCGGTCTGCGCGTCGCGCCAGCAGCCGCCCTCGAGGCCGGCCTTTTGGCACGCGCCGTCGAGAAACTCGGCGGCGCCCCATGACATCTCGGTGGCCACCTGCGGCAGCAGCAGGCCCTGCCGCGCGCCGCGCCGTATGACAAGGCCGTCGCGGCCCACGCTGATGGCGCGCGGGTACGACTCGCGCGGGCCGCCCAGCGGGGCCGGCTCGGAGAGCACGCTGACCTCTATCGTGAGCGACCCGAGCTCGCCGGCCGTGACCGGCTCAAAGCGCGGGTCCCTGGTGGCCGCGGCGACTGCGGCCTCGCGCAGCGCCTCGCGCAGCGGCACGCCGGCGGCGGGAAACCCGATGCAGCCGCGCAGGCCGCCGCGTCCGTGCAGGGTGACAAAGACGCCGGCGCGGAGCGCCGGGACCCCTGGCGGCGGGGCGCTAGGCGCGCCGAGCTCCTCGGCGATCGCCTGGCGCGCCGCGGCCACGATCGCCGCGCCGTCGGCGTCGCCGATCTCAGGCGCGCGCATCGCCCCCCACCGACCCCGCCACGCGGCTCTGGCCGGCCGGCATTGCGCGCGCAATCTCGTCAATGCCGACCTCCTCGGGCGCCGCGCCGAGGCGCACGAGCTCCGACCTTGCCCTCTTTGCGGCGTCCGACTGCGACAGGCCGCCCGGCTCTATGATCACGCAGCACGGGGCCGCCGCGCGCATCGCCTGCGGCGGGCCGCACGTCACGGCCCGCGAGCCGCCGGCCTCGACGACGCCGACGGCGAGGCGCAGCGTGGGGACCGTGACGGGGTTGCGCCTGCCCCCTATGGGGAACGAGCCGCGCGGGAGGTACTGGCCGCTCGGCGCGGCGAGGCCCACCTGCCCCGGCTCGACCCAGTACGCCCCCACGCCGTGCGCCTCGTTTCGCCACGCGCGGCTAAAGCACGCCGTGGCGTGGGCCGCCTCCGTGACGCTCGCCGGCGGCGCGCCGCGGCCCCCCTTTAGCACGAAAAAGGGCGACCCCGCCACGTCGGCGTGAAAGACGGTGTCGCCGTCCTCCATCCTGCGGCGCACGAGCGACGTGTTTGAGGACGAGTCGCGGCCGCCGACTGCGAGCAGGCCGTCGGTCGTGACAAACCAGCGGTACCTCTCGTGCCACCCCCGCTTGCGCGCGCGCCTCACGCCCACGGAGGCGGCCTCGCCGGCGGACCTTGCGCGCAGCGACTCGAGCTCGGCGCGCATGGCCTCCCGCCGCGCCGCTATCGCCGGCGCGGCGGCGGCCTGGACCTTTGCCTCGTCAAAGAGCGCCGACGCGGCCGCGTGCACGGAGGAGGCGTGCGGGACCTCGACGGTGCGGCCGGCGACCTCGATCGTGTCGCGGCCGCGCCTCCTCGAGAGGCGCGCGCCGTGCGCCCTGAGCTCGGCGGCGGCGCGCGCGTCGGCAAGCGTCGCGGCCCCCCGCGCCGACATGCTCTGCAGCGCGCGCGCGGCCTGCGCAATCTCCTCGGCCCTCTGCCCCACGAGCGCGATCGCGCGGCCCTGCTCGGATATCTGCGACTCTAGCTCGGCGGCGCGGCGGTCCGTCTCCCCCGAGCGCAGCGCGCGGCCCGCGTCGAGGAGGCTCGCCGTGAGGACGTCGTCCAGGACGTCCTCAAAGGCTCGCGCGTGCTCGGCGCGCGCGCCGGCCACGAGCGGTATCGGGCTGGCCGTCGCGGACCCGCCCTCGCCGGAGACCTCGGGGGCGTGGTCGCCTTGCGTCACGCGCGCGACCGCCGAGGAGAGCGCGGCGTGGAGGCGCGCCGCGCCGGCGGGGTCCATCTCGCGGCCGGGCGCGCGCGCGTCAAGGCCCGCGTCGGCAAATATCCTCTCGACGTACCTCGAGGGCAGGCCCACGGCGCGGCCCAGCCACGTGCCGGCCCGCAGCGGGCTCTGGAGCACCTTTGAGATGTCCTCGGGCGTCGCCGTCGAGGCGGCCAGGCTTGGCGGGGGCGGCGCCGACCACTGCGCGCCGACGCGCAGCGTGCGGTGGCGAACGTCGACTGCCCGCAGCAGCGCGAGTATGCGGCCCGCGCCGTCGCACAGGACCAGGTTGCCGCCGCCAAAAAACTCGCAGACGAGGCGCGCGGCGCGGCCGGGGCCCCCAAACTCGAACGTGACTATGCGCTCCTCGCCGGGCTGCGAGACGCCCTCGAGGCGCAGGCGCGCAAGCGAGTCGCGCAGGCGGCGCACGAGCGGGTTGGGCTCGGAGGCCTGGACCCTCGAGGACGTCGGCCACGCGCCCCTGGCCGAGGCGACTAGCAGCGCGTCGTCGCGCTCGGGGTGGTGCATCCTCAGCAGGACCGTCTCGCGGTCGACGCCGTGAATCGCCGCCACATAGTGCCCCCTGGCCAGCGCGTCCATCCGCGCCGCAAGGTAGCGGACCTCGATGCCGGCCAGCGCCATGGCGCGGCGCGGCGCGGCGGGGCGATATAGCCTTGATGGGGGCCGGGCGGCGGGATTGCGCGGCCTGGCGGCTCGCCGACGGGCGTCCCGGGGCCCCTTTGCGTGGGAGGCGCCCCTAGGTTTATTATCCCCGCAGCTCCCCGCGCCCTCCAAGGCGGCCGAAGTAGACGGAGCCGCCCCAGGGGCGGCGGTACCGGGATTACCCGGCCCGCCGTCCCGACTCTATGCGCAGCCCGCTCTGGTCGCCTTGTGACCATGCCCTGCTCTTGATGTCCTCGAACATGTCGTCAAATTCCTCGTCGCCTGCCACGCAGCGGTTTATGGCGAACGCGACCGCGTCGACGGCCTGGATTGCCGCCCTAGATCGCGAGTCCACAAACTCGATGCGCGTCACGGGGCGCGCCCTCCCGCGGGGCGGCGGGCTCCCCGCCGCGCGCCGTTCCAACGCCTTTGTCATGGCCAAGCGGCGCTTTTCCCTCACGTTGTCCGATACCATGCGAAACGTCATTTTCCCTCCTTGTGCGTTGGCAAACCACCCTAGCCGCTCCGCAAGAAGCGCCGTGGCGCGCTCCGCAAGCCTGGCGTCCGTGGCGTTTTTCTTGTGCGCCCCGGGGCGCACGACGGAGATCCCAAACAGCACGACGTCGCTGTCGCACACGATGCCCACAACCTTGCGCATGACGGACATCTTTTCCTCTGTGGTCATGGAACCTAGCGGCGAGCCCCCGCGGCCATGGAACATGTCGCCCGCGTGCAGCTCCCAGTCCGCGGGGTCGATCTTGGGGACAAGCTCGAGCTTGAGGCGCCTAATGCTTTCGGCGAGCCTGGCGATCGCCGCCGGGCTTCCGGCCATGCATGCCAGCACAAAGCGGCCCGGCTCGCCCCTGGCGCCAGTCCTGCTGCCAGACTCGTCGACGTAGGCGACCCACTCTTGTCCCGTGGCTCAGATCCCTCCTCCGGCGTGCGCGGTTGTGATCGCGTCGGGCGCCCCGGACATCGCATGGCTGCCGCGCCCCTGGGCTTTGTGGTGATCCTGCGAAAAATGTTTACAAGAAGGATCGCTTGCCTTGACGCGGGGGCGGGGAGGCCGGGCGGATCCCAGGCGGGCGCCTGGCGGCCTGCAACGGCTTGCCGAGAGGGGGCGGCCGGCGGCTGGGCCCGCGCGGTCGCCGCCGCGCACTAGGCTGCGCCATCCGTGGCGCGGGCGTGCCTGGACAAAAGCGGCGTCCTGGCCTCGCGCGGGGCCGCGCCGGGCCGCCACGCCGGCGGGCAGGGACCCCTAGCCGCGTTCTGCGATCCGCGGCGCGCGCGGCTGGCCAGGCCTCCCGGCCGCGCGGGCGCGGCAGCCCCCCTCCCGCGCGCGGCGCGCGCTTGGGATCCGCAGGCGCGCCAAGGGTTTTAAGCGAGGCGGCGCTCGCGGCGCGCCGGCGGCGTTGGCTAGGCACAAGAGGCCGGGAAAGCGGCACGGGGACGGCGCCGGCGGGGAGGCGCGGGGCGCGCCGGCGCCGGCAACAGGGCCGGGCGCGGCCGCCGGCGGCGCCGGCGAGGCGTCGGCCGAGGCCGCCGAGCGGAACCGCAAGCTCAACTTTCTCTTTTGGCTGAGGGTCGGCCTCGCCGTGGCGGCCGGCTCGGCGGCGACGTTCCTCTTTGAGGGGGTTGCCGGCGAGGAGCGGCGCTGGGCCTCGATCGCGTTCATGATCGCCGTCTTTTTCGGGTCGATAATATTCGCAAAGACGATGAACCTGCGCCTTCCCGCCTCGGACAGGAAAAAGATCGTCACGCAGGGGATTGGCAGCTATGTGTTCATCTACCTGTTCATGTGGATTGTGAGCTATACGTTCGTAAACCTGCCCGGGGGGGCCGGCCCCGGCGCGCCGTTTGGGTGAGGCGGGCGTTGTGGGCCGCGAGGACGCCGGGGATCCCCGACGCCATGTTTGAGCGCGACGAGGGCGTCCCCATAACAAAGGAGGAGGTCCGCGCGATCCAGGTCTCAAAGGCGAGGATCCGGAGCGGCGCGACGGTCATTGACGTGGGCTGCGGGAGCGGCTCGGTCACCGTCGAGGCGGCCCTGCAGGCTGGCGAGGGCGCCGCCGTGCACGCGATCGACTCGGACGCGCGGGCCGTGGCCCTGACAAGGTCAAACCTCTCGCGCTTTGGCGTCGCCGCCGAGGTCCACCACGCCGACGCGCGCGAGTGCCTGCCGCAGATGCCCGAGGCCGACGCGATCCTGGTAGGCGGGATGGGCGGCGCGACGGCCGAGGTCCTGGGCCTGTGCGCGGGCCGCCTAAAGGCCGGCGGGCGCGTCGTCGTGGGGACCATACTGGTAGAGACGCTCGCCGACACGCTCGCCGCGGCCCGCGGCCTGCCCCTGGTGGACCTGGACATCACGCAGGTGACCATCGCAAAGAGCCGGGCGACGCCGTCCGGGACCATGATGCTCGCCAGGAACCCCGTAACCGTGGTCTCGGCGGCGCGCGCGGGGGCGTGAGCGGCGGCGATCGCGCCCGCGGCGCGCCGCCCAAACGGGCTCAGGGCGCCTCGCCTCGCATGTGCCTCTCCACCACCTCAAATGCGGTCTTGGCCGTCCCGGCGTCGTGCTTTATTATTCCCTGCGGCACGGCCATAAAGTCGTCTAGCGCCCCCTTCCTGCCGCGTTCGCGCACGGCGAACGTGGCGAGTTGTAGCCGCTTGGCGCCCCTGCCGCGCACGGGGCCCAAAAACCCCCCTTACGCCCGCGCGCCGCCCTCAAAGGGCTCCGCGCCCTCCTGGCGGTGCCTGTCTTGGAAGTGTCCGCCTCTAGCCTCGCCGAGAACACGCCAGTCTCCAAAAAGTCAAACTCGCGCCCAAGGCGCGCCCCCATTTCCTGGGCGATGTGCGGTACTTGTGCGGCCTGCGGTGCCCCCTGTCGGCCCCGAGGCTGCCGAGTGTGCCGTTGTTCCCCAGGTAGGCGACAAACCTTGCGAGCGTCCCCACGCGCCGCGCCTGCCTCGAGGCCGTGTCGCCTGCGGACAGCGCCGCCGGCGCGCGGCGTTCTCGAGGCGCACAGCGTAGCCACACTGTGGGCGGGCGCGCTCCGACCCCCAAGACTCTGGCGGCGCGCGGTCGCGTTGTGCGGCGGCGGCCATCTTGAACCGTCGGCTTGGCGACCACGCCGCCATTTAGCCCCTCCCTGCGGCGGGCCCAGCTGCGCGACCCCCGCACGCGGCGGGCAGGGGCCGGCCGCCGCGCCACAAGTTAAATATGCGGGCGGGCGCCCCCCGGGGCGTGACAGAACAGGATGCCCCGCAGCGCCGCATGCCGCGGGGCGTCGATGCGGCAGCCGAGGCGGATCTCGCTAGGCAGGAGGCGATCTTTGAGGAGAGGAGGGAAGAGCTGCTGGCAAAATACCCCGGCAAGAACATTGGCATATGTGGCGGAGATGTCTTTGTTGGAAACAGCATTGACGAGGTCACTGACAAGGTAGAGGAGGTATACCCCGACAGGCTAATCTACTTTTACGGCCCTCCCGTATTTTGCATGGTGTCCTAATGGGAACAATGCGGCTGGAGGAGCGTAATGGCCTGTTTTTTGCAAAGTGCGTCCTGCACGCAACGCCCGACATGGAGATTTGGGGCTGGTGGATTCCGGATCCGTCGTTACCTTTCTCACGTCATCCGTCTGTGAGCGCGCAGGGCTAAAATACAAGGGAAAGCAGCCGGGCATTGTGTGCTCACACGGAAAAAGTCACCGTGACATAAAGATTGACACGTATAGAAGCGTAATAGCGCTTGGGGGCATAACTGTAAAATGCACATCGCTTGCGTATAACGGAAGGCTTGGCGCGGGGGGAATCCGCGCTGACGCAATACTTGGGCACAATGTCCTTTGCCACTTTGACGGGTCATTGGGCTGGAAAGGCAGAACAGGGACGCTTGAGTGGTAGCGGCAAGAGCCGGCAAGCGGCTCGCGCCGGATCGCGCCTGCGCGGGGCGCCCTGGCCAAGAGGCCTGGCGCCCCTTCCAAAGTGAGGAGGGCGGCTGCTCGCGCCCGTCTCTGGAAAACTCGAGTGTCGCGCAGGTGACCATCGCAAAGAGCCGGGCGGCGCCGTCCGGGACCATGATGCTCGCCAGGAACCCCGTAACCGTGGTCTCGGCGGCGCGCGCGGGGGCGCCCTAGGCTTAATTGGGGGCGCGCGGGGGCGGCGCGCGATGGCGCGGCTGACTGCGATCGGGTGCGGCCCCGGCGACCCGGACCTCATCACGATAAAGGCGAAAAAGGCAATAGACGCCGCGCGCACCATACTCTGCCCCGCCTCGGCCGCGGACCGCCCGAGCATCGCGCTCTCCATAGCGCAGCCCCTAATCGAACCCGCAAAAAACCAAAAGGTCGTCAAGCTCGTCTTTCCGATGACGCGCGACCCCGCGGCCCTCGAGGAGGCGTGGGACCGCAACGCCGAGGAGATGGCCCGCGAGGTCGAGGCCGCCGGCAGGGCCGTCTACCTCACCGTCGGCGACCCCTACCTCTACAGCACGTGGATGTACCTGCACACGCGCCTCGCGCGCGACCACCCCGAGATAGAGATAGACGTGGTCCCCGGCATCGTCTCGGCGTTCATGTTCGCCTCGAGGGCGGGCATGAGCCTCGCCGAGGGCGCCGAAAAGCTCACCATAGTGCCCTCGTGCTATGACCTCACGCAGGTCCGCGAGCTCGCCAAGAGCTCGGACACGATGGTCTTTTTGAAGGACGGGCAGTACTTTGGGCAGGTCATCGCGCTCCTCCGCGAGGCCGGCTATTCGGCGGACTCGCCGCTTGCCATAGGCCAGGACCTCGGGACCGGGCGCGAGCGCGTCACAAGGACGACGCTGGGCGCCGTGGATGCGGACATGTCCGAGATGCGCTACTTTTCGATACTCATGGTGAGGCGGGCCCGCAATGGTTGACTTTGTGGGGTGCGGCCCCGGCGCGCCCGACCTCATCACGGTACGCGCCAGGGAGGCCCTCGAGGGGGCCGAGGTCGTCGTGTACTCGGGATCGCTTGTGCCGCAGGCCATACTCGGCATGTGCAAGAACGCGCGAATGCACGACGCCTCGGGGATGGTCCGCGAGGAGATCACGCGCCTCCTCGCCGACGGCGAGCGCGCCGGCCTGCGGACCGTGCGCCTGCACGACGGGGACCCCTCGATATACGGGGCCATGCGCGAGCAGGTCGACGCGCTGGCCGCCGAGGGCATAGCGTCGAGGGTCGTGCCGGGCGTGACGTCGTTCCTCGCGGCCGCCGCGGCCCTGGGCACGCAGCTCACGCTGCCGGGCGTGACGCAGACGATCATTGTCACGCGCGTCGAAAAGAGGACCGACGTGCCCGAGCGCGAGAGCGTGCGCTCGCTTGCGTCGCACGGCGCGACGATGGTCTTTTACCTGAGCGTCCACCTGCTCGACAGGATCGTCGAGGGCGCGCTCGCCGGCGGGTACGCCGGGTCCACGCCGGTCGCCGTCGTGCACCGCGCGAGCTGGGAGGGCGAGCGCGTCGTCAAGGGCACGCTCGCGGACATTGAGCGCCGTGTGCGCGAGGCCGGCATCACGCGGACCGCGATCGTCATTGTCGGCGACGCCGTCGCGCCGTCGTCGTACGAGTTTTCGCGCCTCTATGACGCGTCCTTTGGCCACGGCTACCGCAGGGCGCGCGCCTAGAGCGCGCTTACCGCGTGGGGCATCCCGAGGCGCGCGAGGTCGGCGGCAAGGCGCGCCGGCGCGGCCGTCGTGTACACGGAGAGCGTGGCCGGCCCGCGCGCGACCCCCACGATGCGCGCGACGCGCGCGGCCACGGACGCGGCGGGATCCACAAACGTGACGTGCGGCATTGTGCGCCGCAGGAGGGGCAGGAGGAGGGAAAGGTGCGTGCTGGAGAGCGTCGCGGCGTCTATGGACCTGCGCTCAAACGCGCCGACGACGACGGCGTCGGGCGAAAACCTCGCGCGCAGGGCCACGATGCTGCGCCGGACGGCCTCGCCGAGGCGCGCGGCGCTCATGGCCCCATAGGGGTAGCTGCGGCGGTCGGCGAGGTATATGACCTCCCCGCGCGTGGCCCGCATGAGGGGCCCCACGAGGGAGAGCGAGCCCAGGCCCGAGTCAAAGACCGCCACACGCGCCACGCGCGCGCGGGCCCAAGTCAGCTAATTTTAGCCTACGGTTGATCAAAATATACACCGGCCGTTAAGAGCTGCGGCCCCCACCCTCGCGCAATGCCAGGACTGGAAAAGACGTGGGCCGCCAGGGACAGCCCCGGCATGGCCGGCAGGCTGCGCGGGGCCGTCAAGCCCAAGGGGGCCCTCAAGCCGCAGATACAGAACGCGATCACAAAGATGCAGGTCCAGGTCCACCGCCTCGACGCCGTCATCGCAAAGCTGGCCGAGCGCGACGCGCAGATATTCCAAAAGATAGTCGTCGCTATGCAAAACCACGACACGAACGCCAGCCGCGTCCTCTCCAACGAGCTCGCCGAGATACGCAAGGTGAGCCGCAAGATGTCCAGCGTCAGGATGTCCCTAGAGCAGGTCCAGCTCCGCCTCACGACGATGCACGAGCTCGGCGACGCGATGGTGGAGCTGACGCCGGCGATGGCGACGATGAAGGACCTAAAGCCGGCCCTCGGCAGGTTCATGCCTGGCGCCGACGCGGAGCTCTCCGGCATGACGCAGGCGCTGGGCGGCATGTTCGGCGAGTCGATGGCGGGCAGCGCCTTTGAGGAGGCGCAGGCGGGCGCGCCGGACGCCGAGACGGCGAGGATACTAGAGGAGGCCGAGGCCCTTGCGGCCGCAGGCACCGAGACGCGGTTCCCCGAGGCGCCGGGGCCCGGGGCCGCGCAGGGCAGGCAGTCCCCGACGGCGTCGACGTTCGAGTAGGCGCGGGCCTTTCGCGCCGCGGGCAGGCGGGATCCGGCGCGCCGCGGCGGCGCGCGGCCTGTGCGGCGGGGGGAGGTGCCTGCCAGAGTTTTTGGGGGTTCGGCCCGGGGAACCCGTGGCGGCACGGATTGGCTTTATCGACGCCGGGCATGCGCACGGGATCATGCTGTGCGCGGAGATGGCGGAGCTGGTAGGCGATGACGCGCGGGCGGCTCGGTCGGCGCGTCCGTGCTCGCGGCGGCCCCCGTGCCGGAGGGCAGCCTCATCCCCATAAGCGAGATCACCGCCAGCGCCGCGCAGGCCAGGGGGGACGCCGACGG
>RKSK01000002.1 GCA_007570915.1 Cenarchaeum sp. | reverse complement strand
CCGCGCCGTCACAAGCGGGGCCAACGTCACCGTGACGGGCGGCTTTTGGGCCCGCAAGGCGACGGGGGGCAGGATTGACCTGATAATGCACGGCGGCCTGCCGAGGTCGCTGGAGGTGCTGGAGCTGCTCGGGCGCCGTGGCACCGGTGGGCCGACGACGGTCATAGTGCGCATGAACCAGCCGGTGGACGAGTCCACGCTCGCAAACCTGCGCGTGACCGTCTCCCCGACGGTGGGAACATACACGGCCCGCGCGGCCACGCTCGAGAACGGCACGGACATTGTCCTCGGGACCGTCAGCAGCAGCGGGTTTAGGGTTGCCGTCAGGCTGCGGAACGCCAGCTCCACGCTTGGCCTGCGCTCGGAACGCGGCTCGTTTTTCCAGCAAGAGTACGCCGACACGGTGCCCACGTCAGAGTTCTCCTCGACTGACGTGTGGAACGTCGGCATCAACCAGACATCCGCCATCCGCACCCTCACCCCCAACCGCCACGTCTCGCTTCGCCCGCAGTCCGTCACCGTCAAGCGTGCCGACACCGAGGCCGCCCTGGCCGTCTCCTCGATAACCCCGTACGGCGACCCCCCCAACGAGCTCCGCGTGGCGCACGCGACGCATGGCGGGGACGTCATAATCGGGCTAAACGCAAACGCCAGGTGGTACCTGGGAATGGACAGCGAGTTCGCCCTCCCCTGGGACGGCACGGCGCGCGCGTCCACGGCCGACATCAACTCGCCCGTCGCCCCCCACCATGGGGCCGTGGCGTCCAACGCCTACCCGTCGATCACGGGCTTTGAGGCGAGCGAGCCGACGGCCATAAAGCAGACGCCCGGCGGCATATGGCTAATGTTCCCCATGACGCCCGAGCGCCTCGTCGCCGAGTCGTCCCGGTTTTCCTCGCCGGCCGTGCGCACGCTAAAGTTCCAGGACGGCACCCGGTTTTACGGCAACGGCCTTTTCGCCGACGACGGGTGGACGGTGGACATGAAGGTGGCCGTGCCCAACAGGGCGCAGACGTCCACGCGGCCGGCCACGTCGGAGGCCGACCGCTGCCAGTTCCGCACGGGGCCGGACTTTGTCCACGTGTCGGGCCGCGACCGCCTCGGCCGGCGCACGGGCGGCATGAAGCTCGTCCTGAACGCCGTGGACGGGACGCAGAACCTGAACACGGCGCAGGCCGGCCCCAACGACGACAACTCTGTCGTCTCGCTCCACCCCGACGCCGAGTACCACTGGTTTGGCGTCGAGGTCCTGGTGGTGAACATTGACGACAACAACGTCACGGTAAACCTGTACGGCATCCGGTCGCGCAACGCGAGGTCGGACATGGACTTTGCGGTCCGCGGCGTCCCGCGGTCCCCGGGCGACACGACGTTCCGCATCCCGCGCGTGAGGTTTGGCGCCATGGTCCCCGGCACGGGCAGGCGCCTCGACGTGACGCTCGTGGACGCCTTTCCCATTATCAGCGACGCCGACGGCAACCCCTTCTCCCCCACGTCGCTCCGGCAGGTGGAGGGGCGCAACGCGGGCGGCTCGGGCGGCGGCGCGGGAATGAACTACCTCACGGCGTCCCAGCCGTCGGGCACCCTCCAGGCGCGCAAGGACGCGTACGGGACCGTCACGGGCTACGCGCCCACGGTGCCAGCGGGCCAGGGCGTGGCGATGTCCGGCGGCTTCACGGTCAAGGCCCTCTCGCTGCTAAACCCCACCCTCCCGCTGGACCGCCTCCAGGCCAACAACGAGGCCACGCGCGTGGTTGTGGACGTCGAGGTGACCGCCGTGGACGCCCTCGGCGCCCCCGTCGCGGGCGTGCCCGTCACCGTCCGCAACCCCGAGGACACGGACCTCGCCGCCGACACGGTCGCCTTTGACCCGTACCCCGAGTGGTCGGCCACGGTGTCCTACCGCGTGGGCGAGATAGTCCTGTACACTCACCGACGGCACGTCCGCGCGCATACGCGTCCGCGACGCCGCCTACACGCTCGTGGACCGCGCCGTCACGCTCGCCGCCGCCGGGATTAACCGGTTCACAATACAGGTGAGCCGCGACGCCGAGGCGCCGGCCACCGTCCCCGCGGGGGCGCTCACGGTGGACGCGGCGACAAAGTCCGTCACCGTTCCCGCGATCACGGTCTCCCCGCGCCAGCTCTACGGGATGCTGAAAAGGGACCTGCCCGACACGCTGGCGCCGTTTTTCTCCATGTCCGGCAACACGCTTACGCTGGACGCCGACTGGGACGTCTCGTTCACCACGCCGGCGACGAGCGGGCTGGCGGCCGGCCCCGCCGGCGACACGTCCAACCGGCTCATACTCCAGGGGACCGGCGCGTATGACGGGGCGGTGGGCGACGGCATGTTTGTCACCGACGCCGGCGGGATCACGGCCAGGCTGTCCACGGGGCAGGCCGGCGCCACGGTCGTCCACAGCAAGGTGGACAGCCGCGTGCTCCTGTTCGCCGCCGACGGGACCACCACGATAAAGGCGTGGTCGCAGGCCACGCCCACGTCCAACCCCGCGCGCCTCGCCGCGTCGGACATTGACGTGTCCGGGATCGTCCGCGCCGGCGAGGAGATACGCGGCATGACGTGGGTGCCCGAGAGGCGGGCCATACTGATGGCCCTCTGGAGCGCGACGGCGTCCACGGCGCGCGTGGCGGCCACGAGCCTCCTCGGGGCTCCCATGGGGGCCTCCACGTTCACGTCGCAGCCGGGCCCGATCAACTCGATCTGCCACATCGACTCGACGCGCATGGCCGTCGCCCACCGCGTCGGGGCCAACTGGCGCCTGGACCTGTGCGACCCGTCGCGCGTGTTCGCCAGCCGTCCCCTCGAGCTCACGGGCACGACACTGCCCACCGGCCCGCAGGAGATCATCGCCGTGGCGTGGACGGGCAACCGCCTGCTGCTCCTGCGCATCACGGGCACAAGCGTCATACTGCACTCGTACTTTTCCAACCTCCAGGTGGACGCCGGCAACGTGCGGGTCGTCGGGGCGGCGTACAACGGCATAAGGGGGGCGGCCAACCTCGTCGAGCTGGACCGGTCGCGCCCGAGCCACCTCTACCTCCTCAACTCGGCCTCGCAGGCCACGCCGGTCCAGGGCGTGGACTATGCCGACAACCGGCCTGGCACGTGGGACGCCGTGCGGCACCACGCCCTCCCGGGCATCACGGCGTCCTCGGCCATGGCGCTCACGGCGTTTCGCGACACGCGGGCCGTCGGCGAGGTCACCACAACGACTGGCGCCGACGGCGTCGCGCGCATAGAGGTGCCCTCCGCCGAGAGGGCCAGCGAGCGCGGCGTGACCGTGAAAAAGGAGGGCTATGACCCGGCGCACGTCGTGATCAACCCCGCCGTTCCGGACCACGCCGTGGCGCTGGCGAGGAACGCCAACATTGACCTCTCCGT
>RKSK01000105.1 GCA_007570915.1 Cenarchaeum sp. | reverse complement strand
CGCCTCCGCACAAAGGCCAGGTAAAACCCCGCGCCTCCGGCCGCAAACCCGGCTGCGATCGCCACGGGGCCCAGGGCCGGCGAGCCGGCCAGGTACGTCGGGGCCGTCACGAACAGGAGCGCGCCGAGTATTATCAGGAAAAAGCCGCCGTTGCGCCTGCCGGGGCCGGGCTTTGCGTGGTACGCCACGCCTCACGCGCCCCCCCTGATCATGGCCGCGGCCCTCGCCGGCCCGATGTCCGCGACAAACCTGCCCAGGCGCGGGCCGGAGGGCGCGCCGATGGTGGCCAGGTATATCGCCCTGAACGTCTCGCGCGCCTGCACGCCGTGCCTCTTGGAGGCCTCGCGGACAGCCTCGTGCGCGTCGCCGCCGGCGTCGAGCGCGTCGGCGACCTCCAGCATTGCCGCGCGCACGCCCTCGCCGGGCTCCTGCGGCGCGGCGCCGCCGGCGCCGTGGTCGTCGGCGTACCTGCCGGCCAGCTCGATCGACTCGGCCAGCGCGGCGCCGGGCCCCTTGACCGTGCCGTACTCGACGAGCCTCCTCGTTATGATCGCCCCCCTGTCCTCGCGAAAGGCGCGCGCGAGCGCCACGAGCAGGCCGTACGGCGCGCGCTCTTGCGGCGCGCCCGGCGGGCGCAGCAGGTGCGCGTACTCGTAGAGGCCGCGCAGCCTCGAGGCGCGCTCGGCGTTGGGCTCGTCCTCCCTGCCAAAGTACAGGCGCTCTAGGCGCGCGAGCTCGTCCATGAGCTGCGGCACGTCCTCGGTCCCCACGCGGCGCGCGCCGGATATCCTCTTGAAGAGCAGCAGCAGCAGCGACTGCGGCGAGCCGTAGCGAAGCCACTCTTGCGGCGTGAGGACGTTGCCAGACGACTTTGAGATCTTGCCGCCGGCGCGGTCAAGGAACATCTCGTACCGCGCGTGGTGCGGCGGCGCGCGCCCAAGCACGCTCTCGCACACCCAGTCGTTGACCGCGACGGAGTCCATGATGTCCTTGCCGTACGCCTCAAACCTGATGTCCAGGGCCGCCCAGCGCGCGGCAAACTCGACCTTCCAGGCAAGCTTGCCCGGCCCGCGCGCCGCGTCGGCCTCGCCGGCGTGGCCGCACCCGTCAACGCGCCGCCCCCCAATCTCGGCTCCGGTGCACGCGTATGACACCCTCGCGCCGCCGAGGTGCTCCTTGGCTACTGCCGTGTAGAGGCGGCCGCACGACTCGCACACGGGCCAGTACGGCAGCGCGCCGCGAAACTTTTCCTGGCCCGTCGCCTCGGCGATGCGCTCGCCAATCCTGCCGGCTGCCCCCAGTATCGCCTCGGCCTGTTTCGCAAAGCGCCCCCCCGAGTAGGCCTCGCGCGCGCTCATGTGCGTGTGCTCCACGCCGAGCGCGTCAAGGGCGTCGAGGAGCAGCGAGCTCATGTGCTCCCCGTACGACGCGTGGCAGCCGTGCGGGTCGCCGATCGACGACACGGGGCGGCCCACGTGCGCCTCGAGGCCGGCGCCCCCGAGGCCCGCGGGAACCTTGCGCAGGCCGTCCATGTCGTCCGAGTACGCGACGAGCTCCGAGCGGTGCCCCATGTCGCGCAGCGCAAGGGCCACGCCGTACGCCCTCACGGCGTCGCCGAGGCTTCCGATGTGCGGCACGCCCGAGGCGCCCAGGCCGCTCTCGACCCTGACCATCGACGTGTCGCGCCCGAGGGACTCCTCGCGCGCGAGGAGCTCGGATGCGAGCTTGTCGACCCACGTCCCGCGCCCGATCGCCTGCGTCATCTCCGCGCCTCGCGGGCCATGTACGGCCCCGCCCTCGAGTAGCCGCGCCGCGCATAGTACTCGCGCGTGCCGACGGCGCTAATGACGAGGAGGCGCCCCGCGCCGTGCTCCTCGGCCGATATGCGCTCGGCCTCGCGCAGCAGGCGCGAGCCAATCCCCGAGTGCTGTATGGCCGCGCGCGCCTCGCCCACGCCGACCTGCCTGCCGAGCACGTGGAGCTCGCGCACGATGCACGCGCCGCGCGCCTCTGGCCTGTGCGCGGCGCGCCCCGGCCTGCGCAGCCGCAGGTACCCGTACACGCGAGAGCGCGCGTCCTCCATTGACAGGAACGCCTCGTCCCCGCGCGAGGACGCATAGTCGATGCGCCTCATGGAGAGGCCGCCCCTCGGCGGGGCCGCGGCCCCGGCGAGGCCGGCCTCGCGGCAGCGTATGCACCCGCAGGCGGTCCCCTCGGCGCGCATCCTTGCGTGGACCGCCTGCCGCAGGTTGCCCGAGCGCGGGCCGGCCTCGACGAGGCCGCCGGGTATCTCCCGCTGCACGCGCATTATCCTGACCCACGGCGGCACGCGCGCCTTTATCCTCGCCAGGAGGGCCACCGTCTGGGCCTCCGTGCGCGCCCCGGCCCCCCCTCCGGCCAGCGGCGTGCCGCGCAGGGCCAGGAGCGGGTATATCTTGAGCATGTCCGGCCTCAGGTCGGGATCCTCCCAGAGCCTCCCAAAGTCCTCGAGGTCGTCCCCCACGGACATCGTGGGCAGGCCGGGCATCATGTGCGCGACGACCTTGTAGCCGGCGTCGCGCGACACGCGCAGGGACTCGACCACGTCGGCGTAGGTGTGGCCACGGTTGACGATCCGGTAGACGCGCTCGCGCAGGCACTGTATCCCAATCTCGACGCGCGTCGCGCCGTACCCCAGGAGCTCGTCGACGTGGCCCCTGCGGCAATAGTCGGGCTTTGTCTCGACGGTCAGGCCCACGCAGCGCGACGCGGCGCGCTCGTTGAGCGCGTGGGCCGACGCCATGTCCGGCGAGGCCTGCCCGCTCAGCGCGCCATAGCACGAGCGCACAAACCACTCGCGGTACTCGGCGGGCATGAACAGGAACGTCCCGCCGACGATTACCACCTCCACCTTTGACGTCTCGTGGCCGCGCGCGCGCAGGCGGGCCAGCGCGGCGCGGACCTGCGCGGCGGGGTCGTACGACACGGCCGCCGCGCCGGCGGCTATGGGCTCGGCGCCCGTATAGCTGTTGGGCGTGCCGGCCGACGGGCCGCCGGGGCAGTACGTGCACCGCCCGTGGGGGCACGCATACGGCATCGGCATGACCGACACGACTGCCACGCCAGAGGCCGTCTTGACTGGCCGCTTGATGAGCGCCGCGCGCGCGCGGCTCGTCGGCGCGCCGCGCGCGAGTATCTCCTCGTTTGCCGGGATGCGGGCGAGGGAGTGGCGTGCGCATGCCGCGCGTATTATGCGGCGGACGTCGGCGGCGCTGCGCTCGGCGGCGCCCAGGGCGCCGAGTATCTCGGCGCACGCGCCGGCAAGGCGCGCGTCATCTGTCTGGCTCACGGGACGCAGCACGGACATTTCACAACCCCCGCAGGACGCAGCGCCGGCCTATCGCCGCCTTTTTGGGGCCGCACGGCGCGTTACCCTCCTGCGAGCGGCGGTCCGGCGCGGCGCCGCCCTCCTTGCCGCGGCGCGCCCGGCGGGGCGCCGCCTTGTGGTGGCCCTCCGCGCAGTGGTCCTTCTCGCCGCCGCCTTGCGCCCCGCCGCCCTGGCCGCGGTCCGCCTGGCCGGAGCCTTGCGCCTTGCTGCCCCCTTTGTCGTCTTCCGCCTGGCCGGAGCCTTGCGCCCCGCCGCCCTGGCCGCGGTCCGCCTGGCAGGCGCCTTGCGCCTTGCTGCCCCCTTTGGCGTCCGCCGCCTGGCCGGAGCCTTGCGCGCCGCGGCCGCCCTCCTGGCGGGCCTCTTTTTGGCGCCCTTTTTTGCCGGGCGTGCGGCGCGCTTGCGCGCCGGCGCGCCGGTTCCCCCCAGCTGCGCCCGCAGGTTTTTCAGCTTGATCAGCTCCACCCTCAGCAGCGAGAGCTGCTTGTCGATGTTGGTGCCGGGCCCGGACGCCGCGGACTGGGAGCACTCGGGGCAGAGCGCGCGGCTCCCGTCGTACTTCATCGTCTCGCGCGTCACGGCCTTGCCGCACTCGGAGCACGACGTCACGTATTCCTCGGCCATCGGCTTCCGGCCCCGCGCCTAGGCGCATTTAAGGCTTGTGGCTTCCCTGGGCGCCGCCGCCCTCGCCGTGGACAGGCGTGTCCTCGGGAAAGATGTAGACGAACTCCCTCGTGTGGGACGGGAGCGGCTCCTTGCTCCCCACGTGGCCGCTGCGCGCATAGTCGAGCTTGAGCCAGATCGGCGTGATTATCGTGGTCACGGCGACCATTATGACGATCGTCGAGTAGACGCTGCCCGTGAGGACCCCCGAGGAGACGCCCACCCCGGCGACGATGAGGCCCACCTCGCCGCGCGAGATCATCGCGATGCCGACGCGCATCCCCTGCGCCCTGTTCTTGAGAAATAGCCACGACGGCAGCCCGCAGCCGAAGAGCTTTGTGACTATGGCGATCGCGACGAGCACGCCGCTGAGCAGGAGTATCTCGGCGTTGACCTCCATAAAGTTCACCTGCGCGCCGATAATGGCAAAGAACAGCGGCGCAAATATGATCCCCACCTTGTCGATAAAGTGCTCGACCTTGTCGAGGACCTTTGTCGTGGACAGCGCCATGCCGACCGCAAACGCGCCCACGATCGGCGAGAGGCCGATCGAGCCGGCGATCGCCGCGGCCCCAAAGAACGTCGCGGTCACTATCCCCTCCACGCTGCCCTTTGCGTGCCACAGGCGCGTCGCGACGATCCTCGGCACTATAAAGACGGCCGTGACGAGCATTGCCGCAAAGAAGCCCAGGACCTGCAGTATCTTTATCATCACCTCTGACACCTCGATCGACTCGACGCCCCCGTCCACGCCGAGCGACGTGACGACGGAGAGGACGGCGATCGCGAGAATGTCGTCGACGATGGCCGCGCCGATGATGAGGCGCGCCTCGGGCGTCTTTATCTTGCCAAACTCGGTGAGGACCTGCAGCGATATGGCGATGCTCGTGGCCGTCAGGGCCGT
>RKSK01000053.1 GCA_007570915.1 Cenarchaeum sp. | reverse complement strand
GGCCTGACCCGAACCCCTCCTCCAGGTTCACCGTGACGGGGAACGTCACGCTGCCCGTGTTGCCGGCGCCGTCCGTGGCCTCGCACGTGACCGCGGTGACGCCCACGGCGAACGTGCTGCCGCTGGCCGGGGAGCACGTCGGCGTCAGGGAGGCGTCGACGTTGTCGGTTACCCTGGGCATGCCGTACGTCACGGCCGCGCCGGCCGACGACGAGGCCGTGGCCGCAGGGACGTCCAGGGCGGCGACCACGGGGGCGGCGGTGTCCGTGAACGGCGAGACGGTGACCGTGAACGACGCCCTGGCCGTGTTGCCGGCGCTGTCGGTCGCCGTGCACGTGACGGTAGCGGATCCCACGGCGAACGCGCTGCCGCTGGCGGGCGTGCAGGACGGGGCGATATCCCCGTCGACGGCGTCGCGCGCCGTGGGCTCGGGCATGTACGTGACGGCTGCGCCGGAGGGAGACGTTGCGGAGTACGTCATGGACGACGGAACTGTCACCACGGGCGGCGCAGTGTCGCGGACGCTCACGGTCACCGTGAACGACGCCCTCCCCGTGTTGCCGGCGTTGTCGGTCGCCTCGCACGTGACGGTCGCGGATCCCACGGCAAACGTGCTCCCGCTGGCCGGGGAGCACGTCGTAGCCAGCGAGCCGTCGACTGCGTCGCGCGCCGACGCCTCGTAGGTTACGGCGACTCCGGACGCGGTCGGCGCGGTGCGCGAGATGGAGGCCGGCACGGTGACGGCGGGCGGAGCCGTGTCCGCGGCCCTCGTCCCCCCCGTGGCCCTGACCTCCACGTTGTCCACGCCCACGTCCTCGCTCGACGAGCTCATCCTGGCCACTAGCCTGACCTTGAAGTCCGGCACGAGGTACGACGAGAGGCTGTACGACTCGTGGTGCCACGCGCCGTCGTCGCCGGAGCCCTGCGTCCACGACCATATCGTGGACCACGACCCGCCCTTGTGCGCCTGGACCCTGAGGTACTCGCCGGAGTCCAGCGACCTGTCCACGAACCGCGAGAGCGTGAGCGTCGCGCCCGCGTAGCCCGAGAGGTTTACGGGGCGCGCCAGCGTGAGCGTGCAGCCCGTGTCGCAGTCGTCGGCCTTTGCCACGTCGTTGGACGTGCCCGACGTGCTAGTGCCGTCAGGGTTGTAGTACCACTCGTGCGTGCCGGTCCGCCAGTCCGGCTCGCCGGACTCTACCCAGCGCGAGAGGCCGCCCTCAAAGCCCTCCGAGAGGACGGCCGTCCCCGACGCGGGCGCCGGCGCGAACGGCGTGACGGTGACCGTGAACGACGCCCTGGCCTGGTTGCGGGCCGCGTCCCACGCCCTGCAGGTGACGCGGGTCTCGCCGACAAAGAACCTGTCCCCGCTCCGCGGCCAGCACGACGCCGCGACGCTCCCGTCGACGGCGTCGCGCGCCGTGGCCGTGTAGGGGACGTTGGCGCCGGCCCCCGACGTGGCCGCGACGGTCATGTCCGCGGGCAGCGTGATCACGGGCGGGGCCGTGTCGGAGGTCCGGACGGTCACCCTGAACGACGCGCTGCCCGTGTTGCGCGCCGCGTCCGTCGCCGTGCAGCGCACCGCCGTAGTCCCCACGGGAAAGGTGCTCCCGCTCGCCGGCGCGCACGCCGGCGTCAGCGCCCCGTCCACGCCGTCGCGCGCCGTGGCCGTGTACGTGACGGCCACGCCTGCGGAGGAAGGGGCCGTGCGCACCATGTCGGCTGGCACGGTGACCACGGGCGGAGTCGTGTCCGAGGAGGTCGGGCGCACGCCACGGACGGTAACGTCGTCTATGGCCACCTCCTCGCCGGGGGAGCCCATCTTCGCCACAAACCTCACCTTGAAGTCGTCGGCCAGGTGCGAGTCGAGGCTGTACGACTCCTTGTGCCAGGCGTCGTCGTCCCCTATCCCGCCCCCCCACGAGTAGGCCGTCGTCCACCTGCCGTCGCTGTGGACCTGGACCCTGAGGTACTCGCCGACGTCCAGCGAGGCATCTATGTACCTCCAGAACTCGACGGTCGCGCTCGTGTATCCCGACAGGTTTAGGAAGCTCCTCATGGTCAGAACGCAGCCTAGGTCGCAGTCGTCGGCCTCGGCGACCCTGTTGGATGACGGGTGCGAGGGAGGGTCTTCCAGCTCGTCAAACCTGTCGGCGCGCCAGTCAAACTCGCCGGTCTCGACCCACTTGGAGGCGAGGCCGGACTCAAAGTCGTCGCTGAAGACGGCAGCCCCGGAGACCGGGACGGGGGCGGGGTTTATCGGCGCGGGCGCCGGGGCAGGGTTTGGCGCCGGGGCCGGGGCAGGGTTTGGCGACGTCGGCAGCGCGTACCCCGTCGTCGTGATCTGCGTGGCGTACGTCGTGCACCGGCTCGTCGACGCCGTGGGAAGGCACCTGCTCTTGTACAGGCTATAGTAATGGCAGGCCAGCGACGTCCTGCTCTCCGCGCACGGGTCGGCCGTCGACAGCGCGGGCGGCGGCGCGCTCGGCGTCCCCAGCGAGGAGGGGTCAATGCCGTTCTCGCGCAGGTGTCCCTCGTAGAGCAGGCAGGCCGTCTGGTAGCCCGGCTTGTACGCGGGCAGGCAGTTGGCACGGTAGTACTGCTTCCACGACTCTATCCGGACGGGAGTGGCGTCGAGCTCCACCGTGCCGTACCTTATCTCTATGTCGACCTCTGTGTCCAGGGCCACCTGGATCTCGCGCTCCTCGTACTCTATGCCGGCCAGCGCGGCCATGACGTGCATCATCACGACGAGCTCCTCGTTCTCCTCGTCGACGTACGCCATGACGAACGGGTAGTCCGGCGTAGAGTAGTCTCCGGCGGCCTGCGCCTCCATTATCCCCGTGAGGTCCTTGTGCGCGCCCTCTAGCTCGTTTACGACGGCGACGTGGCCGACCGTCGGGTCTTCGGGGACTATGGCCCACGGCGGCGCCCCCGGCTCCTCGATCTCCTCGTCCACGGTGGCCTGCCCCGGCGTGGCGGTGTGGGGCAAGGCGAGCGTCCCGGCGTCGTCGTCCATTGTAAACTGTGAGAGCGCACCCGCGGGCGCAAAGAACGCTATGGCGACGATCACGGCAAGGGCCATCGCGTGCTCGCGCGCCATCGCGCCGCGCACCAGACTCGGGCTACTTAAAGGTTTGGGAATCAGGAGCCTGTGAATAAATCCCTCAAACCGTGCCTAAATGTCGAATTTTGGCCAAAAGATCCGCATTTTATAGCCGAAACGCGCAAGGATCAGCGCCTCCGTGAGGGGCGCCGTGAGGGGCGCCGTGAGGGGCGCCGTGAGGGGCGCCGTGAGGGGCGCCGTGAGAGCCAAGGCAGCGCGCAGGCGAGCCGCGAGGCGCGGCAAGGGCAAGGCCAGGCAAGCGCGCGTGGTGGGCGCTAGCGCAGGCGCTTGCGCCAAAAGACCGACGAAGGGCACGTCATCACACTTCCCAAATGTAGACCCCGGCGCCTGATCCGGGCTAGACAGATCTATAGGTGCGCTTCCCAAAAGTAGGCCCCGGCGCCCGCGCCGAACCCAAACAGACCGATTAGGGAGCAGCCCTGGCAGGCCACAGATAGCGCGGGCGAAAGCAAGGGCGGAGTAGATGCAGACGGCCAGGGACATGGCGGGGAGCAGGGGAGCGCCGTGGTCGGTGAAAAGGTCGATCATGCCAGCCGCGCGCGGGGAGCCGCAAAAAAGCTGCACGGGCTTTTGCTCGTCGGTATAGCTATGTTGATATACGCGCCGCCGCGCGGCGCCGTATCGGCGGGGGGCGAGAGGGCACGGCATGGAAGACGCTTGAGCACAATGGCATAATCTTTCCGCCCGCGTACGAGACGAGGGGCATCACCGTCAGGGTTCGCGGCAAGGAGGTGAGGCCGGGCCTCCTCGCCGAGGAGATGGCCTACCAGTGGGCGAAAAAAAAGGACACGCCGTACGTCCAGGACGCCGTCTTCCAGAAAAACTTTGTCGCAGACTTTGCGCGCGAGCTCGGCAAGGAGTACTCTGGGATATCCTACTCGGACATTGACTTTGGGGCCGCGTACAGGGTCGTCGACGCCGAGCGCGAGGCGCGCGAGCGCATGACAAAGGAGGAGCGCAAGGACCTCGCGAGGCGCAGGAAGGAGATGCGCGAGGGGCTAAAGGCGAAATACGGCAGGGCGACCCTTGACGGCAAGGAGGTCGACGTCGGCAACTACATGGCCGAGCCGCCGGGCATATTCATCGGCCGCGGCGAGCACCCGTTCAGGGGCAAGTGGAAGTCGGCGATCAGGCACTCGGACGTCACGCTAAACCTCGGCAGGGGGGCAAGGCGCCCCCCCGGCGACTGGAAGGAGATAGTATGCAAGCCAGACGCGATATGGCTCGCGTGCTGGACCGACGGGCTCACAAAAAAGGCAAAGTACATCTGGTTTGCCGACACGGTCTCCCTCAAGCAGGACCGCGACAGGGCAAAGTACGACAAGGCCGTCAGGCTCTCCGGCAAGATAGGCGCCGTGAAAAAGAGGATGGTCGCCGACATGGCGAGCCGCGACGAGCGCAGGCGCAACGTCGCGACTGTCTGCTACCTCATATACCGCACGGCGATGAGGGTCGGCGACGAAAAGGACTCCGACGAGGCCGACACCGTCGGCGCTACGACGCTGAGGAGCGAGCACGTCAAGGTGACGCCCGACGCCATAGAGTTTGACTTTCTCGGCAAGGACAGCGTGAGGTGGACGGAGACGCTCAAGGTCGGCGATGACACGCAGTTCCGCGACAACCTCAGGGCCCTCATGGAGGGCAAGGCCGACGACGAGGAGATATTCGAGGGGATAACGTCGAGGACCGTAAACGCCTACCTCTCGGGGATAGTCAAGGGCGTCTCGGCCAAGGTCTTCAGGACGTACCTCGGGTCCAACATCGTCAACGCCTACCTCTCGGCCCACTCCGGCGTGCGCACGAGGTCGGCAAACGCAAAGATCTACCACGCCAAGCTCGCAAACCTCGAGGCCGCAAAGATGCTAAACCACAAGAGGACCATACCAAAGACGTTCGAGCGGTCCCTGGAGAAAAAGCGCGAGGCCCTCAAAAAGGCCAGGGCGAGCCCCACAAAGACGCCCAAGCAGGCCGAGAGAAAGGCCGAGAGGGTCGAGCGCCTGAAGATGCAGCTCGACCTGGCCCAGAGGACGAGCGACTACAACCTCGGCACGTCGCTGCGCAACTATGTCGACCCGCGCGTCTTCAAGGCGTGGATAGACGAGGTCGGCGCGAGCTGGGAAAAGGTCTACACGGCGGCCCTGCAGCGCAAGTTCCTCTGGGTCCAGGACGAAAAGACGCCGTGGAGAAAGGTCAGGACGATGTACTAGGCGCGCGCGCGGGGGAATGGTTTAATTTGCCATGATCCGGCGCGCGCGGGCGTGCCGGAGTAGCTCAGCCTGGCCTAGAGTGCCAGCCCTCACCGCAGAGGCAAGACTCATAATCTGGAGGTCGTGGGTTCGAAACCCACCTCCGGCACTACACCCTATATCGTGTTGAGGTACTTCCAGAGGTACATGGCCCCGACGGTCGCGATGGCGTATATCATCGGCTTCCACGCAAACGCGGGGAACGCCGGCGCGGCGAGCCTCACGCGATAGTCGTCAAAGACGCGCGAGACGTAGCGCCGCAGGCCGCGGCTCCATATGCGGTACTCTACGCGGTGCCTCTGCAGGACCTCGGCGACCTCGTATATGACGTGCGTCCTCTGGCTGAAGGCGTGCTGGAGGTAGTCGCGCGAGACCTCGACCTCGGAGTGTATCGCGACGAGGCCGTCGCGGACGGCCGTCATGCGCACGTGGAGCTCCCACGGCTTTGCGAGCTTGAGGCAGAGGCCGTGGCCCACCTGGCCGGGCCTGCGGTGCTCAAAGGAGACCCTGCGAAACCCCTCGCTGGCGAAGATCCGGTAGAGGTCGTCGATGCTGCGCCTCACGACGAGCTCGAGCTGCGCGACGCCGGTCCTGGGGTCGGCCCCTATGCGCCCGCGGACGGGGCCGAGGAACGAGACGGTCCGCGGGTAGCGCGTCCTGTACTCCATTCTGGCGCGCGGGCCGCGCGGGGCGCTATTTAAAGAGGGCGCAGGCGCCGGCCCCGCGCGCGGGGGGCGTGTAAAATGATATATAGAATGCGGCGGGCCCTTTTTGCCGTTGGACGGCAAGCGCATAGTCCTGACCGCTGACCGCAGCCTCATGACCAACTATCGCGGCAACTTTCTCTACGGGTTTATAGCGTGCGGGCCCTACGAGGTCCTCCCCGAGTGGGTCTTTGACAAGGTCTTCTGCCCCGCCGTCGAGACGGACCCCGTGACGGGCGAGGCCAAGGTCGCGCAGATCGGCCTGCGCAGGGTCGAGAGCGCGCTCCACCAGGGGTACGGCGCCGACGAGGTCTTTGTCGCAAACCCCGAGCACCTCGAAAAGTCCATAGGGCCCAAGACGAGGGTCGTGGGGATCAACGTCATGGACCCCCTCGGCATGGCCCCCGTGACGACGACAATGTCCCCCGAAAAGCTCTCATATATCGCCATGAAGTTCAAGCGCATGTGCGCGACGATAATCCAGCTCAAAAAGAGGCACGGGTTCCACGTCGTCGTCGGCGGCAACGGCGCCTGGGAGCTCGCAAAGCCCGACAGGATGAGGGTCCACGGAATCGACACCGTCGTCGTCGGCGAGGCCGACGAGCTCGCGCTGGACCTCTTTCGCGACCTCGAGTCCGGCGGCGCGCCGGAGATAATGCACTGCTTTGTGAAGAACATACAAAACATACCGGAGATCAAAAAGCCCACGGTCAACTCGCTCATAGAGGCCATGCGCGGGTGCGGCCGCGGGTGCGACTTTTGCGACGTCAACAAGCGCTCAAAGAAGGACCTCCCGCCCGAGCGCCTGCAGCGCGAGGCGAGGATAAACCTCGACTATGGCTTTGACTCGATCTGGCTCCACTCCGACGAGATGCTTCTCTACGGGTGCGACAACCGCGACTTTAGGCCAAACCGCGACGCGATAACGGACCTGTGGGCAGGCCTCAAGGGCCTCGGCGCCAACTTTGTCGGGACTACGCACATGACGTTTTCGGCCGTCGCCGCGGACCCCGACCTCATGCGCGACATATCGAGGATAAACGGGATGGAGAGGGGCGGCCGGTGGCTCGCGACGAACCTCGGCATAGAGACCGTCGCGCCGGACATGGTCAAAAAGCACCTCGGCGTGAAGACGAGGCCGTTCAGGCCAGAGGAGTGGGGCAGCGTGGTCCGCGAGGGCGCGCGCATACTCAACGAGAACCACTGGTTCCCGGCGGCGACGATAATAATCGGCTGGCCCGACGAGACTCCTGACGACGTGCAGCACACGCTGGACATGATGGCCGACTTTCGCGCGACGGACTTTCGCGGCCTCGTCGCGCCGCTCCTCTACCAGGACTTTGGAGAGCGCAACTCGATGCACTTTGGCAACCTCAACGAGGCCCAGTTCACGCTCTTTTGGAAGTGCTGGGAGAACAACCTGCGCGTCATAAACGACATCATACCCATAATACTGCGGAACAAGTCCTACGGGCCGCCCATGAAGGTCTTCATGTACGGCCTCATAAAGGCCGGCACGTGGGCCATACTGCGCTACCTGCGCGGCCTCTGCAAGAACCTCTTTAACGGGCGCACGCCCGACGAGGTCATAGAGTCGCACGCGCGCAGCAGGTCCGTCTCGGCGCCCAGGATAGAGACAAAGAGGCTATAGGCCCGCTATCGCCGCGTCGGCTATCGTGTCGCGCGTGGGCCGGACAGCCACAAAGTAGGCCCTGTCGGCCCGCTCTATCGACGTGACGGGCCTGTAGGACCTCTCGGCGGCGTCAAACTCGTATATGCCAGGCTCGAGGTCCGCCCTCGTGTAGACCATCAGGTACGAGCCCCCCGTCGCCGGCGAGAGCGGTATGAACGACATGACGTGGCCCCTGTACGTCGTCACGGGCATCGTGTTCTTTATCGGCGGGGCGACGGCCGACATGTAGAGAAAGACGTCCTCGACGGCGGCGTACTCGGCGTACTCGATCTCCATCGCGGGCGCGGCGGGGGGCCCGCACATAATAACCTAGGGGGTTTTGGGCGCGGGCGCAGGCGCGGCGGCCCCGCGGCGCGGTCATGCAGGCCGCCGAGGAGGCGCCGTGTCGGATCGCGGCCCGCAGGCCGGCCTGGCCGCGCGGCGGCTCCCCTAGCGCCCCCGCTCTATGGCCGCCATGCTGTCCTCGTGCTCTCGGCGGATGCGCCTCTTGTTGTCCTCGCTCCTCCGCTCGATGCGCCTCATGTCGTCCTCGTACCGGCGCTCCCTGGCCGTCTCGTCGTCCTCGCGCCGGCGTTCCCTCCACAGGCTCTCGTCCTCGCGCCGACGCCCCTCAAACCTCCGCTCTATGCCCCTAATTGCCTCCCCATAGTCCAGGTTTTGCGGCACCTCCGCGTCCTCGCGCTCCCTGGCCTCCCGCACAATGCCGTCCTCGCGCTCCCTGGCCTCCCGCACAATGCCTGCCTTGCGGCGACGCCCCTCTGCGTCTTCCCGGTCCGCCTCCAGGCCCCTTGGCCGCCGCGTGGGCATGAACAGTATCGCCAAAATCACGCCTGACACGACTGCTGCCACTACCGGCAACTCGTACTCCATGCCCCCGCGCCACGCCCGCCGGCATATGGAGATTTCTGCGCCGGGCGGCGCGCGGGCGCCTTTTTCACTTAAATTGAGCGCGTTTTGCGCGCGCCGCCGTGAACAGGGCAGAGGTGCTGCTCGGGGCCGCCGCGCGCGCGAGAAGGGCCATAGACGGCATGGCCGGCACCGAGCGGGCCGGCGGGGACTATGGGACGGGCGCCGGCGGGGACACGTCGCACGCAATCGACATTGCCGCCGAGGGCGCCGTGCTCGACTATCTCAGGGAGCGCTCGTTTGGCTGCACGGTCCTCGGCGAGGAGTGCGGCAGCGTCAGGGTGCCCGGCGGGCCGGGCGGCAGCGTCATCATGGACGCAGTCGACGGCTCGGTCAACGCGGTCCGCGGCATCCCTTTCTACTGCTGCTCGCTTGCGTACGCCGAGGGCGAGACGCTCTCGTCGGTCACCGACGCCGTCGTCGAGGACCTGGGGGGGACGGACCGCTTTTGGGCGACGAGGGGGCGCGGCGCCCAGGCCAACGGCAGGCCCATGCGCGCCGGCGCGGCGCACGGGCAGGAGTACCGCGTTGTCGTCGTCAACGTCTCCGGGATCGGCCCCGAGGGCGCCGCGCGCGTGCAGCCCGTCATGGAGGCAAGCCACACGCGCCACCTCGGCGCCAACGCGCTCGAGATGGCCCACGTCGCGCGCGGCCGGCTCGACGCGCTAGTCGACGTGAGGGGCCGCATACGCGTGCAGGACGTGGCGGCCGGCTGCCTCCTGGTCCGCGAGGCCGGCGGCGCAGTCGTCGACGAGACCCTCGCCGACCTCGACTCTGACCTGTCGTACTCGGCGCGCCTCTCCTTTGTCGCCGCCTCGGGCAGGGGCGTCCTGGGCGAGATCGCCGCCAAGATGGGCATGGGGTAGGTTCCCCGGGAGCGCGCCAGGCCAGTGCCCGGCACGGCGCCCCCGCATGCGCTAGGCCGCCCCAAGCAGCCTTTCGCGCGACGCCCTTGCGTGCCCGGGGTCAATCTCAAACCCGACATACCGGCATCCCAGCCTTGCCGCTGCAACGCATGTGGTCCCGCTGCCCAAAAACGGGTCCAGGACAACTGTGGACTTGCCAAATCCCGACAGCCTTATGCACATTTCCGGCAACTTTTCCGGAAACGCGGCAGGGTGGTCCTTTTTTGAGACGACGGTGTCGTACGGGATAAACCACTGGTTTCCGCGGTCGCGCTTGTCCCCGTTGTCATGGCTCCACCTTGCGATGTTGCTCTTGTCCGCATATGGGACGCCAACGGCGGTCTTGTTGATCGGGACGGATCCCGACTTTGTAAAGTGGAATATGTACTCGTGGCAGTTGTTTACGTAGCGCCGGCTGTTTACCGGCTTGAAGTGGCCGGCGTTGACCCCGTGCTCTGGGATTGCGATCGACTTTACCCAGTGGAGGGTGTTTTGCAGGCAAAGGCTCCCCGCGATCCTCTGTGCCACCCTAAATGACCTAAACTCGTCGCTCGCCTTGTCGCCTATGTTGAAGTACAGGCTCCCGTCGTCCTTGAGCACCCTGCCGCAAATGGCCCCAAACTCCCCCATCCACCCCAGGTACTCGTCAAACGGCATCGCGTCGTCATGCATGCCATAGTCCACCCCAATGTTGTACGGGGGCGACGTGACTATGATGTCTATGGACTTTTCCGGCAGCCTCTCGCGCATTCCGCGCATGCAGTCCATCTCGTACACCCGGTTTGCAAAGCCGGCCGGCGCCGCCGTGCGCGCGCGGGGCGCCTGCGCCCCCCGGCCGCAGGCAGGCCCGAGCCGCGCGCCCTGGCCCCGGCTCTCCGCGCCCGCAAGAGTCGCTTTTGCTTTCCTGCCGCCTTCCCGTCGGCGGCCTCGGGCGGGCATCGCCCGCACGCATGCCCGGATCATATTAACCGTTTATTCTGCCGCTGCGGCGGTGCGCGGCGCCCCGCCGTCGGCCAGCCCAGCAGGCAATCCGGCCGGAACGTGCCTGCCGTGGGCCGTCCGGGGCGCCCCCGACATTGTGGGGCGTGGGGGCGTCCCCGGGCGCACCCTCCGTAACGACAAGGGCGCACATGCGCCCATCCGGGGCGCGCCCTCCGCCCTCGCCCGTGTCCCCCGCCCGCCACAACGCAAAGTGCGAGCACGGGCAAGGTGCCGGCGGCGTCGGCCCGCAGGCCTCGGCGCGTCAGGGGAGGGGGCGCCCGGAGGCGGAGTGGTGCGAGCGCCTCGCGGCGGGGG
>RKSK01000159.1 GCA_007570915.1 Cenarchaeum sp. | reverse complement strand
GGCTCCGCCTTTTGCCGCGGCATCGGCGGCCCGCCAGGGTCCCCCTATAGATCTGTTTGGCCCGGATCAGGCGCGGGGGTCACTTTTGGGATGTGTGAGGAGGAGGCCAGCGGGCGCGCGGACATGGGCCCGGCCGACGTGCGCGAGGGGGTCGCATACGCGCAGGAGGACGCGGGGCGGCTGCTCGAGGACGCGCGGCTTTTATTCTCCAGGGGGAGGTTTCGCGGGGCAATCCCGCCGGCAGTCCTGTCGATCGAGGAGTCCCTCAAGGGGGCGAGGCTGGGCATTGCTGCCAGGGACGGGGAGGCGGAGACGGGGAGGCTCTGGGACGACCTAAACAGGCATGCGTACAAGCTTGTGGAGGTGCCCAGGCTGATAGCAAAGGAGATGGAGGAGGGCTGCATGTCAGGCGCCAGGGCGCACTTTGCCCTGGACGGCGGGCATGCGCGTCAGCCCGCCAGGGCGTGCGCCGTCAGGGGCGCAAGGCGCCTGATGGAGCTGGGCGGGAACCTGCAGCTCGCCAAGGAGGAGAGCAAGTATGAGGGGTGGCGCGAGGGGCGCGGCTGGCCGGGCCTGGATCCCAGGGGCGGCGAGCCAGAGGCCCTGGCGGCGCTTGTGCTGGAGCTGGCCAGCGCATGCCATGGGATGCGCCATGCCGGAACTGGCGCCGCCCTGGGAGCCCTTGCGGCCACAGGCGCCACGGAGCCGCGCATGGGGGGCGGCCCCGGAGCGGCAGGGGAGGCGGTCCTGGCCAGGCTAGGCGCCGGGGCCGACGCGCGCCCGGGGCGTCAGGCGGGGGCGCCGCCGCCGTCATAGACTGACTTTTGGGCGCAGAGGGCGTCCCACACCAGCCTCCTGGCCATGTGCTTTGGCATGGGGCCGGCTGGCTCGCCGAGCTCAATCGCCGTGGGATCGGACACGAGCAGCGCCGCCATCACATGGCGCGCCTGCGGATCCACGCCACGCCAGTTTTCCACCGTGGCCGACCGGATGGAGTCGACTATGCGCGCCGGATAGCCGCGCAGGCGGCCGCCGTCGAGCATACCGCGCGCGTTTGCCAGGGCTTGCCATATGTCCCTGTCGCGGAACCCGTATGGCGTGATTCCCAGCCTCGAGAGCAGCTCGCCCAGCGCGGGGAGGGGCACGTCAGGCCCCGGCTCGCGGCCAATGACCGCCTCTGCGGCCAGGACTATTGGAATCCTGCCGTCATAGACGCTGCATGGTGTCTGGTTTATGGTGACGCGCTCAATCCTCCGAAGGCCGTTTTGCGTCGACATGGAGACAGACACCCTCATGGCGGGGGGCTCGTCGCGCGTCTGGGCAGCGTCGTCGGCGGTGCGCGTTCGCACGGCGTTCCCCGGCAAAGGCGGCTCCGAGGCGCACAGGCGGACTGCCCGCACAAGCGGGTGCAGGCTGGCGTCGTCGACGCGTGCGGGCATGGCCCTGGCGCACATGTCAAGTATCCTTGAGGTCATCTCGTGGGCGCATGACGAGACGGACCTTGTCTCCTGCAATATCTTCAGGAAGGCCCTGCCGGTGCAGGACCCCAGCGGGCTTTTTGGCAGCTGACAGGTGTCGTCGGGCGCCCTGTGCCGCGGCAGTCCCATCCACTCCCCCGCGCTGGAAAGGAGCAGGTCGCGGTAGAATTTTGCGATGTGCAGTACGTGTACCGCTATTGCCCCCTGCGCGTCCTCGGGGAGAAGGCCAAACGTGTCCCAGCCGGAGTTTTTGCGGCTCCAGTTGTGGTAGGTGCATGCGCGCGCAAGGAGCCTGAGCGTGGGGGTGATTTGGGCAATCTCGTTGTTGCACCTGGCCGCGCTTGCCGAGTCCGCTGATCTCATTGCGGTCAGCGGATCCATCGTGTTGAGCGCGTACTGCCCGCAGGCGGCCACAAGCGCCTCCCTGTCAAGCGACCTGTCCACCTTCGGCCTTACCTTGTGGAGCTTAAAGTCGTGTTCCTGCAGGTTCCCCCACTCGGCATCGGAGATGCCCCTCCCGCCCCTGTGCGCGGCCGCCAGGTAGAGCCCCTTCAGGTGCTCCTCGACTGACAGTACCAGGGAGGCGATGGCGCCCTGCATCCTCCTGGCCCCATAAAGGCAGAGCGCGTCATCAAAGTGGCGCACGCCGTTCCCGTACACGCGGCGCACGCACGGGGGGATTTTTGAGCAGGGGATCAGTGTGCCGCCCCCCTCCGCCTTGCTGTCCAACGGGCCGCGGCCCCGGCCACGCGGTATTTATGCGCGGGGCGGGGCCGGCGCCCCCCGCACAGCGCGGCGGCCCGCGCGCGCCCGGGCGCCAGGGGCCGGTTCAATGCTTAAATTGGGCACGCCGCCGCCCCCCGGTGGACTTGAGCGCCCCCGACGACCCGCGGCCCGAGAGGCTTCTGGCCCCCAGCGTGGCCGAGATAAAGCGCACGGTTGGGCCAATCGTGAAGGCCCTGGCGGATATAGTGTCGCCCGAGCGCGACGGCCTGCCGGGCAGGGGATACAAGGAGCGCCTGGGGATCGACTTTGAGGCCGTCGATCCCCGCGATGGCGGCATGGGCGGGGCCCGGCGCGAGGACATACTCCAGAGGCTCCTGGGCGTCCATGCCGCGGCCTGCCTTGCAAGGGAGGTGTTTGGCTGCCCCGGGCTGGAGACGTACGGCTTTGGCCTTGACCGTGACGGAGCGCTGTCGTTTGGGTTCAACGACGCGCTAGACGGCATGGGAAGCCTTGACGGCGTGGGCGGCATGGAGTGGGACGGTGACGGCAGATTTGCAGCGTTCCTCGCCGAGCGCGGAGCGGACACGGGGTGGATGATCGCCGCGGCCGCAATCGTCCTGGCCGGCGACAGGCTGCGCAAGGAGGGCATCACGCCTGACCGCAACGGCGTGCTCGAGGAGGCGCACTTTTGCTGCTGGTCGTTCACCAGGGAGTACCTGTCCCGGGTGCACGGCGAGCTGGCCCCGCTTCTCGCGCCCGGCCGGGCCAGCCCGCGCGAGGTGCGCCAGGTGCCCGTTGCTCCGCCGCGGGCCGCCAGCCCCTAGCCCGCATGCGGGGCGCGCGGCGGCACTGGAGCCGCTACGGCCCGTGGTCGGGCTCGGGATACCTGGCGTCCCGTATTGCCCTGCCCATGAGCATTGTCTCTTCTGCGTTGTCGTCGCGCCTCTCTATGACCCCCGCGTCCACGGCAATGCTCGTCGGGATGCGCCTGGCCAGCGCGCCGTCCCTCTCGTACAGGGCGCCTGGTTCTATGCCGTTGATGTCCGGCAGGCGCCCGAGCAGGTTGTAGTAGGGGGGGCGCGGGACCATGGCCACCACCATCTTGCCCCTGGTCAGCATTGTCGTCGAGATGGCGTTTGCCAGGCCCCAGCTGATCCGGTCCCCTGGGAACGCCGACTCCATGGCGTCTAGCACAAGCACGTGGTGCATGTTTGTCGATGACGCGCTAAAGCCTATGACGCTCTCGACGGTTATCCCGCAGGCCTCCCTGTCCGAGGGGGCGCGCGGCGGGAGGACGACGATCCCAAACCTGCGGTTCATGGCCTGCGTCCTCATGTCGGCCGTCTGGTCCTCCGAGCGCACAAGGCATGCAGAATAGTCGCTGTCCTCCAGCATCCGCACAAGCTCGTCGCGCCTCCTTTGGGCCGTAAACTGGTCGGCCACCACGACAAGCGCGTCCGTCCTCTGCTCGCTTGTGAGGGCCACGTTCAGGGCCTCCAAGAGCAAGAGCCCCGTCAGGCCCACGCCGGGGCTCCTGACGTAGTTTCGCTGGCGGTGTTCCCCAAACCGGTCGTTCCATATGGCAACCTGGTACGGCGCAAACTCCCTGACGGGCGCGCCGTCATACCTCCTGAAGGGCCGAAAGCGCCCGTAAAACTCGTGAAGATCCGTCGGCACCCTGGCCGGCGCCGCGCCCCCTGCCTCGCCCACGGGGAAGGGGGACGCGGGCAGTTTTATAAAATTTGGGCGCCTCGTGCGCGGCGGGGACGTGCAGTCGCTGCCGCGCGAGGATCTCGCTGGCGCGCAGGCGGGACGGGCAGAGCGGATTCGGTACTCGCGCCGGCAGGCCGCCGGGGGCGCGATCGGGGCGTCCAGGCAGGTCTTCAAGGGCGACATCGTGGCCCAGCTCCCGGACAACGCTGCCGCCGAGCCCGCCCGCAAGGCGACAGTCTACAACGCGGCGTGCCGGTAGCCGGGCGCGGGGGGGGGGCACTTGCACGCCCCGCCGGTTCCGGCACGCCCGGCCTGTTTGCCTCCCGCTGCCCGCGCCGACTTTGTCACATTTTGCCCATTTTTGCCCGGCGCGTCCCTATTCGTGCCTAGTTATGCAACACCGCCGACACCCAGTCTTCCCAAATGCCTAGGGCGCCACCGGCGGGGGCGGCTCCGGCTCGGGCCGCGACTCGAGCACCGAGGAGATCATCTCCATGACCAGGCCGAGCCGGAACTCTGCCTGCGTAACCCGCCCCCCGCGGGTTGCCAGCCGGGCGGCCGCGCACACCATGGCCCACGAGTTGTGCACCGCCAGCGACAGGACAGGGCACAGCGTCCTGACCGCCTCGCTGCGGCCCGGCGCCTTGATCCTGGCGTTCGGCGACCTGCGCCGTCATGTACGCCTCGAACGCCTGCTTCCCCTTCTCCGTCCTGCCCCTGATCAGCGCGTCGCCGGGCCTCCTGTCCCACCTCCTGACCGGCGTCTTGTCGATCGCGACGGCGCACTCCCTTGGAATTGACCCGGACTTGCGCAGCCCGCGCAGCTGCCCAGCGGCGGCGGCCGTCAATGCGGGCGCGGGATCCCCCGCCACCGCGCGCCGCGCCGCCAGCCCCGGCCACTCGTCCGTTGGGCTCCCGCCCGCGTGGTCCCTTTTCTCCGCGCTGTCGCGCGAGAACGCGTGCACCGGCCCGTCGGACACGGCGGCCAGCACCGCCAGGTCGCAGAACACGCCGGGGCCGCAGTGCGCGTTCCCCTCGCCCGGCGCCACGCCGCCGCCGGCGATCCCGGCTATGCCGTCGGCCACCCTGCCCCGCGCCCCGTCGCCGCCGAGCAGGTCGCGGAAGTCCAGGCGGTTCTGCCCCCTCGCGGGCGGGCGCGCCGGGGCGCCCACATAGATCGGTTTGGCCCGCACCGCGGCGAGTCCGGGGAGGCGTTCGGGCTGGCTAGCCTGTCAGGAATGTCAATAAGACCACCATGTTCGAGCGCGCCCATGGCTTCGAGCAAAAGAACGCCAAATGACGACAGGTCCGACTCGCTAAACCCAAGGGCGCGGGCGGGCAAGGCCGCAGCGGCAGAGCACGCGCGGCAGGTCGCCGAGAACAAGAAAAAGTAGAACCAGGCACCGCCGGTGCCCGGAATGCCCGGGCGCCGGCTTTTTTTTTTTTTTTGCCCGTGTGTCCGGGAAAGATCGGGCGGCTCGCGAGTCCATGGCTCGCGGCAGCCCCCGCGCCGCCGGGCGGGGGGATGCCGGCTCCGTTGCGCGAATGGGCGCGGTTTTTGGCGGGCGTGGCCGTTTTCGCGCCCGCGGCGCGGAGCGGCAGGGCGCGCGGGGCACCCCCCTGGCGCGGGGGCGGCCGGGCGACCCAAAAATCCCGGCCAAAGGATCCGCGCATGCAAGCCGAAACGCGCATTGGCCGGGAGATCCGCCGGGGCGCCCGTTGGCGCGGGGGCCAGGC
>RKSK01000048.1 GCA_007570915.1 Cenarchaeum sp. | reverse complement strand
GCACTATTCACCAGCTTGTTGTTTATCTGGCTGGTGTGATCTATTACTCAGAAATTTTAAATTAGCTTACTGGTCACAATGAAAACTGGAGCTTAGTGCAAACTAGGTTAAATCCTCCGATTTGTCCAAATTTAGGCGTGCGTGCGCAGCTTCACAAGAAATCTTTTATAGGGCGCAGTGGCATCGGGGGGGTGTGGACACGTGGAAAGCACGCTGTGGTCTGTGCGTGGTAAAACCCATCACAGATAACGAAATGAAGGCCATGCGCAGAATGAGCTCATTGATTTCGGTAAGCGTGCAGTCTTGGTGGGATTAGACATGGGAGAAGTTGTTGAAACAAATAAAAATACAAGTGTGCATGAACGTAAATCTGAAAATAGGCATACCTGTTATGGAAGTTTGTGTGATGAAATACGCAATGACAATCACGCAGATGGCTGTGTGCGCGTTTGTGAGCTGGATTTGCCAGAAGAGTTACGCGATTATTTAGTAAAGAAAGGGTTTGTTGAGTTATACCCTCCACAAGCCAACAGCATTAAGGTCGGTAGGCCGCCGACATTATCGTGCTCACCAACGAGCGCATGGACTCGCTCATGCGCCACAAGCCGGCGTGGATGTCGCGCGTGGGCCTCGTCATATCCGACGAGATACACCTCATCGGCGACGAGGGCAGGGGGCCGGCCCTCGAGATGGCCATCGCGCACGCGCTCTCGGCCAAGAGGCCGCCGCAGGTCCTGGGCCTGAGCGCGACGGTCTCCAACGCAAAAGAGATCGCAGGGTGGCTCGGCGCGGCGCTGGTCGAGAGCGACTGGCGGCCCGTCCCGCTCGCCGAGGGCGTCTATGACGGCGGGGCGATCCGCATGGCCGACGGGGCGTCCCTCGAGGTGGAGCCCACGATCCGCGGGCCGGCCGTCGACATTGGCGTCGGGGCCGTCGCCGGCGGGGGGCAGGCCCTCGTGTTCGCGAACACGCGCCCGCTCTCCATGTCGATGGCGACAAAGGCCTCGGCGGCCGTCGAGTCGCTGATAGGCCGCAAGGCAGGCGAGCGCCTCAGGGAGGCGTCGGCCAGGATTGTGCGCGAGAACGAGATGACGGACGCCGTGAGGAGGCTCGCCGACCTGGTCAAAAAGGGCGTCGCGTTCCACCACGCGGGCCTGAGCCAGTCCTGCCGCAGCATTGTCGAGGAGGAGTTTCGCGGCGGGGCCATACGCCTCGTCACGGCGACGCCGACGCTCGCCGCCGGCGTGAACCTGCCGGCCAGGCGCGTCGTGATATCCTCGCTCATGCGCTTTGACACGAGGCGCGGCATGGCCCCGATAAGCGTGCTGGAGTACAAGCAGATGTCGGGCCGCGCGGGCCGGCCCCAGTACGACGACCGCGGCGAGGCGGTGATCGTGCCGGGCAACGCGGGCGTGGACATGGCAAGGGGGTACATTGGCGCCGAGCCCGAGCCCGTAGAGTCGCAGATACTCAGCGCGCGCGCGATGCGCATACACGCGCTGGGCCTCCTCGTCATACGCGCGGCCCTCAAGAGGCAGCAGGTCACGGACTTTTTCATGGGCACGCTGGGCGGAACGCAGCTTTCCAGGGCCGACATTGACCGCGAGGTCGGCTCGGCCCTGCGGTCGCTGGCAAAAAAGGGCATGGTCGCCTCAAGGGGGGCCGGCGCGGCGGCGAGGCACATCGCAAGCGACCTGGGCAGGCTCGTCTCGGAGCTCTACCTGGACCCCGACACGGCGACCGAGTTCCTCGAGGTCCTCGAGATGGCCGGGGCCGGGCGCGACCACACGCTGGGGCTCGTGCACGCGATCGCCGAGTGCGGCGAGTTTTACCCAAAGTCCGCCCCGCGCGAGCGAGACCGCGAGGGCGCCGAGGGGCTGCTCGAGGAGCACGGGGGGGAGCTCGTGTACGAGGTCCACGCCGACGAGGTCTCAAAGTCGACGCTGGCGCTGTACGCGTGGGTCTGCGAGGAGTCCGAGTCGTCAATAGCCGCCGCGCACGGCGTCGAGTCCGGCGACTTGCACCGCATGAGGGAGAGGGCCGCGTGGATTGCGCACTGCCTCTCGAGGATCGCCGCGCACGAGGGCAGGGGGGAGCTCGCGTCCGAGGCCGACGAGCTCGAGCGCAGGCTCGCGTACGGGATACGGCGCGAGCTCATCGACCTCACGAGGGTAAGGGGCGTGGGCAGGGTACGCGCGCGCGAGCTCTACAGGGCCGGCTGGCGCGACAGGAGGGCGCTCGCGGGCGCCGACGCGCGCAAGGTCGCCAGGGTCGCAAGCATGGGCAAAAAGGTCGCCGAGGGCATCATCTCGCAGGCGGGGGCGCGCCGGCGCTGATCGGGTACGCGCTGGCCGGCCTGCTCGCCGCAGGCGTCGCCGCGGCAGTCACGCTGGCGGCCATGCCGCCGCTAATCGCGGCCCTGCGCGCGCGCGGCATGGTGGTGCCAGACGCGCACAAGGCGCCGGGAACCACGGTCGCGAGGCCCGGCGGGCCGGCGATCCTGGGCGGCTTTGCGGCCGGCGAGCTTGCCCTGTACGCAATGCACCCCGCCGACGCGCTCCTCGCCGCGGTCCTGGCGACGGCGGCGGCCTTTGCCGTGGGCCTCGCCGACGACCTGCGGGCCATGGGCGGCTGGTTCAAGCCAGTCGCGCTAGTCGCCGCCGCGGTCCCCATACTGGCGATCGGCGCGTACGACACGGACCTGGCCTTTCCGCTCTTCGGCGAGGTCCACATACCGGTCCTGTACGTCGGCGTCGTCGTCGCCATGATGGTCGTCATGGGCAACACGGTAAACTCGATAGACGTGCTCAACGGCGTGGCCAGCGGCGTCATGGCGATATCCGGCGCGGCCCTCGCTGCGGCCCTCGTCGTCATGGGCCGCCATGACGCCGCGGCCGCGTGCGCGCCCATTGTGGGGATGTCAATCGCGCTCTGGCGCCACCACCGCAGCCCGAGCCGCGTGTTCCCCGGCGACTCGGGGGCCCTGGCCCTCGGGTGCATGTACGGCGCAGTCGCGATACATGGCGGCGCCGAGGTCGTCGCGGCGATAATAATGCTGCCGGCGATCACAAACTCGTTCCTCTTCCTCTCGAGCATGAGGCGCATAATAGAGCACAGGGAGGCCGCAAGGCCCACGAGGGTCCTGCCCGACCTGAGGCTCGAGGCGACAGGCGACGCGCGCGCGCCCGTCACGCTAGTCAGGCTGCTCCTCATGGGCGGGCCCATGACCGAGCCGGCGATCGCGCGCGCGATACTGCGAATGTCGGCGTTCTCGGCGTGCCTGGGCGTCGCGACTGCGGCGGCCTCGCAGGCGGTGATGGCATGAGGCACGCGCGCGTCTACGCGATGGTCGTGGCGATGTGGGCCCTGATGATCGCCGGCGGCGGCATTGCCGTCAACGTCCTCGGGCCCATCCATGCGCAGGACGAGTCCGGCGAGGCCGCGGTCTCGGCCGCAAAGGCCGCCGCCGCCGTCGGCCTCGTCGTCGCGTGGGTCTGGGCGCTCTCGAGGATAAAGTCGGCGATATTCTCGCCGCGGCGCGCCTAGCGCGCGCGTATCTTGTCCGGCAGCGAGGCGCGGTTGCGGGCCAGAAACCCCGAGTCGAGCTCGGCGTCGCGCAGCCCGTCGGGCAGCATGACGGGTATGCCCTCGACTATCGGGTAAAAGCGCGAGCACTTTGTGCAGTACAGCGCTCCCTCCTCGACCTCGCCGCCGGACTCGGAGCAGACGTGGAGCTCGAGGGGCGCGTGGCGATCCTCGGGGCACGCGAGCACGTCGAGCATCTGGCGCCTCATCTCTGGTCGAGGTAGACGGGCGCGCCCGTATTTATGGATACCAGGGTTGCCTCCATGACGTGGGCCAGCGAGGAGGGCGGGGGGAGGGACGGGGCCTGGCCTTTCTTCCATGTGCTGCGCGCGGGCCACCAGGGCGGATCTAGGGGCTCGCCGTCCGTGCGACTCGTGCCATCCTCGCTGATCACGCCCTTCTCAAGCCAGTCAGGCGGCGGCCAGGAGGGGAACGCCCCCGTCTCCAGCTCTGCAATCATGGCGGGCAGGTAGCTCCCGAGGCCGTCCTCCAAACCGTCGTGCTCGACCGCCTCCTCGCCCCGGTTCACGATGTCGGTGCCGTCCGGCGGGCGCGGGTCCTCCAAACCGTCGTGCTCGGCTGCCTCCTCGACCCCCAGCCTTTCCTCGAAATCCCCAGTGCGCATTCCGGAGGTGGGCCCAAAGCCAGCCCATATCGCGTCGATCGACCCGGTCCCCAGGACGGCCTGCCTTAGAAGCCCGCCATGCCCGTAAATCCTGACGTCCGCGCTAGCGGCGTCCGGCGGAATGCTCTCGACAACGTCGCCGCCAGGCAGCAGCGCGTCGATTGACAGGAGAGCCGCGCGGCCCCTTGAAAAGCGCATCGTCACCGCCGTGTGGTCTGCCACGCCGCGCTCGTAGCCCTCCGGCGCGCCCTCAAGCCCATGATCGCCAGGCTCCGTTTCCTCGTCCTTTCCGCACGGGTGCGGATGCTCCGGCGCGATCGCAAAGACGGCCTGTGGCGCCTCGCCAAACGCGGCCATTGCGACGTCAGCGGCCAGCGCGCAGACGTCCGATCCGCGGGGGCCGCGGAATTCGGCGGACGCGCGCAGATCGACACTGGCGGCGGCGACAACCGAGACATGCCCCTCGGCATAGGCGCGCACGCCGGCCATGACGGGCGCAAAGCGCGCAAGGTGGCTCCCGCAGCGCAGCCTCACGCGCGCGCGGGCCGCAGCGCGCTCGAGCGCGTCCCACTCGCCAGGCTTGCAGGAGTTGACGTTGTATACCATGGTGTGCACGCCGTGGCGGACGAGCTCGGTCGCCAGCGCGCCGGTGCCCGGAATGTTGCCGATTACTGCCGCGCCGCCCTTGCCAACCGCCTCGATCACGGCGTCGGCGCCCGAGTCCGCCGCGAGCACGCCCTCCCTTGGCTTTTGCCCCTCGGTCCATGGCGGCATATCCCACTCCGGCCCCACAAACGCCGTCGGCACTCAGTACACCGCCGTGAGCCAGCCCGCGTGCGTGCCGTCCCTGCCCATGACGGCGTCCTCGTAGGCGCGCATGAGCGTTTTCGTCACCTCGCCGGGCCTCCCGCCGCCGACCCTGTGGCCGTCGACTGACGTGACGGGCGTGACCTCGGCGGCCGTGCCCGTGAGGAATATCTCGTCGGCGACGTAGAGCTCGCTGCGCGCAATGTCGCCGGCGCGCGCGCCAATCCCGGCGTCTGACGCCAGGTGCAGCACGCAGTCGCGCGTGAGGCCCTCGAGGGCCGCGCCTGGCGTGGTCGGCGAGGCGCACGACGTTGAGGTTTTTGCCGTTCCAGTAGGCGCGTATCCCCTCAAAGACCGACGTGCCGTACTGGAGCGCGTGAGTCGTGACGGGCACGCGCGCGCGAGCGAGGGGCACGTGGCGGCCGTCAAGCCAGGCCGTGGGGCACGGGCTGAACTTCATCGCGCAGCGCGGGCGGGCGAGGCGTAATTAACGTATGTGCCGGGCGGACCGCCTTGAGCGCCAGCTAGCGCCCGTGCTGCTCCAGATCACTCGCCATGCGCTGGTCCCGGATCGCCCCCGTGCCCCACCACGCGGCTCAGTCGAGCAAGCCGTGCCGACAGTCATTTGGGGCATGGAATCCGTGGAGCGCCCGGCGCGTCCGAGATCACGCGTGTGGCACAGAGCTTGTGACATGCGCCAAGAACATGAGCATGACGCCAGTCCCCGCAACCACGAGGCCGGCGAGCAGGAACGCCTGGGCCAGGGTGGTGCGAAAGCCAACCCTGGAAATGTCCCTCTCGCGATCTGCCAATGCCATGGCGCACGTCTCAACCAGTGTTCCGTATACCCTTTCGTCAGGGGCGCTGACCATTTTTCCAATTGTCTCGCCTATGGTGCCGTCACCCCCAAAGTCGTCGCGCGATATGGGCGCCCTCACATATGACACCCTTACGGCCAACACGGAAAACACGACGGAGGCCATGATTCCTCCAAGTCCTGCCGCAATTGCGACCATGACGGCGATTTCCGCCGGCGCCGAAAGTCCCCCCAGGAGTCCGTCGTTGACAAGAACCACGAGGTTTCCAAAGCTGATGATCAATATCCCAAGAACGACGGCGCTGACGGCCAGCGTCGCCCGCGCTAGCGCCCTCATAGCCTCTAGGGTGGCGTCATGATCCCTGATCTGTTCCCTGAGCACCATGTAGAGCTCCCTGAGGTTCATTCGCGTGGCTCCCTCAGGCTCATGACGCGGATCAGCTTTCCAGAGAACAGCCTGTCCTCTTCCCCCAGAGGCTTTACGCGCCCCGTGCCGTTGCACGTGGGGCAGGAGACGTCTCTTGTCTTGTCGCTCTCGGCCATCGGCGCGGGCGCGCCGCAGGGGGCATTATAAGCATTTCACGGCAGGCCCGCACGTAGCAGGCGCGCGGGGCGGGATGGGCACCCCAAGCACGAACCGGCGCACGTCTTGACGATGACAGACCATTGCGCGGAGAGGCGAGTCCGCACGCGTACGGCTCCAGTCTGGCGGCCGTCGTTGACAGGGGCCACGAGGTTTCCAAGGCTGACTGTCATTATGCCGAGAACCACGGCGCCGGCGGCCAGCGTCGCCCGCGCCAGAGCTCACATCGCCTCTAGGGTGGAGTCATGATCCCGAATCAGCTCCCGGAACACCGCGTAGAGCTCCCTGAAGCTCATTGCCATAGCTACCACAGCCTCGAGGCGGGGATCAGCTTTTCGGAGAATAGCCTGTCCTCTGATCCAGCCTTGTCCCCTGTAGCCATCTTGACGCGCCCCGTGCCGTTGCACCTGGGGCAGGAGACCTCTTTTGTCCCGTCGCTCTCGGCCATCGGGGCAGGCGCGACGTTGCGGGCACTATAAGCATTTCACGGCAAGCGAGCGGGGCGGGCAACGCCCATGGCTGGC
>RKSK01000107.1 GCA_007570915.1 Cenarchaeum sp. | reverse complement strand
GGCGGTTCTGCCTCCTCACGGGCGGGCGCGCCGGGGCGCCCCTATAGATCAGTTTGGCCCGTACCGTGACGTACCCGGGGAGGCATTTGGGTTGACTGAGGCGCCAGCAACGCTTTAATATGGCACTTGTGTCCCGTCCCGCCATGGAGGCGACGACCACCCCGGAGGACTACCGCAGGTTTGACGTGGCAAGGGCCATAGAGTTCTACACCGATCCCGCCAGGATTCCCGGCCCTGCGGTGCTCTCCCCGACGTCCGACTGGGACGCGCTGTCAGCGGCAAGATCTGCCGGGAAGCGCGAGCCGATGGAGAGCGTCGCCGCCCGCATAGAGTACCCCGGCCCCGGGCGCGAGGGCCTGCCGGACATTTACCTGGACTTCACCTATGCGGAAAGCGCGGCAGGCCCGCTCTTTGACGAGTGCCGCAGCACTGACGAGGTGTCCCTGGAGCTCCCCGTGTACCTGTGGAGGTTTTGGGTCGCGGGTCAGGACGGGAAAGAGGTAGAGATCTGCTTTCGCGCAGTCCTGCCCCGCATGGTGGCCAGACACTCGACCACGCGGCCAGGCGGGCTCCTTGGAACGTTCACCGTGCTTGACGCGCAGCCGTTCGTGGAGGTGCAGGGCGGCGGATAGCACACGGCGGCCGGGAGCCACGGCGACGCCGGCCGCTCACATGTCGCAGCTCATAAATATCGGCCATAGTAAACCCCCGCCCGCTCGGCGCCCGCTCGGCGCCCGCTCGGCGCCCGCTCGGCGCCCGCTCGGCGCCCGCTCGGCGCCCGCTCGGCGCCCGCTCGGCGCCCGCTCGGCTACGTGACAGGGCGCCTTTAGGCGCGTTCCGGCGCGCGCGGCAGGGGCCGATCGCGCCCGGGACGGCAGAAGGCTCGCGCTTTTCTCGCGCGCCCGGGGCGCCCTGCCCTTCCTGGGAGGCCCGGGGTTGATCCTGAAGGACCGCGGGCGCCGCAAGCCCGCCGGCGGCATGGTGCGCATGCCTGCGCCCGGCGCGACCGGTCGCCCCAGCCCCGGGCGGCTGTCAGAGGCGATAGTCAACTCAAAGATCGCAGAGCTCCTCGACTCCATGAACCCCAACTGGACAGTAGAGGCCGAAAGGACGCAGCGGACGCGCTCCGGCCACAGGCCCGACATTGTGCTCTCGGAGGCAGGCGCGGGCACCGTCATAATCGAGACAGAGTACGCGCCCGCAAGGACGGTGGACCAGGACGCGCTGTCGCGCTTTGGCGTCGGGCTGCGCGGGGTGTCGAGCCTCGCGGCCGTGGTGGCGCTCAAGGTGCCGCGCGAGATAGGCGACTGCGCGACCAGGGATCTAGCCGGGGCGCTGCGCGGCGCGCAGGGCTTCCAGTACGCGGCGTTCTTCTCAGAGTCGCACCGGTTTCCCGAGGAGGGCTACCTCGAGGGCGGGATCTTTGACGTGGCCGACCTCGTGCGGCTCTCGACTACCCCCAGCTCGGAGGTCGAGGTCTGCGTGGAGGCCATGACGGAGGGCGTCGAGGGCATCTCGCGGATAATCGCCGAACAGCCAGAGTTTGCCAGAGCCAAGATAGCCAGCCTGCTCAGGCAGGACCCCTCTCCGCAGACGTGGCGGATGGCGGGCCTCGTCCTCCAGAACGCCATGCTGTTCTATGAGAACATATCGGGGAGCGAGAGGTCCCTGGTCCCCTCGCACGAGCTGCAGGCGCTGCACAGGATCGAGAAGAGCAGGCTGCTCGGCGCGTGGGACAGCGTGCTGAGGATAAACTATGACCCGATATTCAGCGTCGCGAGGGACATACTGTCCCCGCTGAGCTCGTCCACAGTGGGCGACATCACGTCAATAATGCTCGGAGTCAACGGCGTGGTCGCCGGCAAGAGCATGATCAGGGCGGGGGACCTCTACGGGTACCTCCTGCAGCGCACGATATTCGACCGCAAAAAGCTGGCAGTGTTCTACACGCCGCCCGAGTCCGCCGCGCTACTCTCCACGCTGGCCATGCCGGGCAGGTCAAGCCCCGTGTGGGGCGACCCCGGGAGCGTGCGCTCGTTTCGCGTGGCCGACTTTACGTGCGGCACGGGCATGCTGCTGGCATCTGCATACCGCAGGATGATATCGCACCACGACGCCGCAGGCAACAACACGCGCAAGAGCCACCCCGACATCCTCAAGCGCGTGATCGTCGGCTATGACGTGCTGCCCATCGCCGCGCACATGACCGTCTCGTCGCTTGCTAGCATCTTTCCCCGCACCACGTTTCGCGAGACTCGCATAACGCACCTGCGCCTCGGCGAGCACCTGGGGTCGTACTATCTCGGGTCGCTGTCGCTGATCGACCCCAACCACTCCATCACGCGCGACGGGATACGGCTCACCGGCGCGGGGGAGGAGGCGACGTCGGGCACCAGGATCGCCGACGCCTCCTGCGACGTGATAGTGATGAACCCGCCGTTCGTGCGCAACACCAACCATGGAGGGGGGAGGACCGACCCGTACCCCGCGTTCTCGGCGTTCGGGATACCCGTGGAGGTTCAGAGGGAGCTGGCAAGGACAAACCGCGAGATGTTCCGCGGCACCTGCGCCCACGGCCACGCGGGAATCGCGTCCAACTATGTGGCGATCGCCGACGCCAAGCTCAAGGAGGGAGGGACCATGGGGTTCATACTGCCCGCTACGGTCGCCACGGGCGACTCGTGGAAGGGCGTCAGGGCGCTCATCAGCGCTGGGTACGGCGGCGTGACGCTAGTCGGGATAAGGTCAAGCAACGACGCAGAGTCGTCGTTCTCGGCCGACACTGGTATGTCCGAGGTCATGCTCGTCGCAAAGAAGGGCCGCGCGCAGGCGCCTGACCCGCGGATGCGCATAGTGGTGCTCGACCGCGCGCCCAGGACGCCGGTCGAGGGAGTCGAGTTTGGGAGGAGCATACTGGGGTGCGCAGGCGCCAGGGCGCTGGAGGACGGCCTTGACGGGGGGACGCCGCTCCTGCTAGGCTCGCGCAGGATCGGGAGCGCGATGTCCTGCCCGCTGGGCCCAGACTGGTACTATGGGGCCGTGAACGACCTGTCGATCCTCCAGTGCGCCTGGCAGCTGGCCCACGGGAGGCTGATGCTGTCCCCTGTCGGCGGGCACGCCGTGCACATGACCACGGTCGGCCACATAGCGTCCATCGGCCCGCACGCGCTTGACATCATCGGCGACAACATGCAGGGCCCGTTCACCAGGCACAAAATACGTCCGGGGCACGCCCCCAGGTACCCCGCGCTGTGGGGAAACGACGCGGCCTCCCAGACGTCGATGGAGGTCCCCGCCGACGCGCAGCTGTCAGTCAAGGCAGGCGCCGACCCCGGGCACCGCGACGGCGTGTGGTCTAGCGCCACGCACGCCCACATCAACATAAACCCGCGCTACACGTCACAGAGGCTCTGCGCGGCGTACACCGAGCGCGAGTCGGTGGGCGGAAGCTCGTGGCCAAGCGTGATCCTCCATGACAAGAGCCACGAAAAGTCGCTTGTCGTGTGGTTCACGTCAACCCCGGGCATACTCTCCTACTGGACCGCCGCGGGCAAGCAGCAGCAGGGCAGAGGCAGGACAAGCCGCACCGCGGCAAAAAAGCTTCCCGTGCTGGACTTTGCGCGGTATGGGGCAGGCGGCGGGCAGGGCGTCTTTGACAGAATCTATGACAGGTTTAGGCGTGACGCCCTCCTGCCCATAAACCGCCTGCACGAGGATCCCGTGCGGCACAAGATCGACTCTGCGGTCATGGGCGCGCTGGGGATCGACGAGTGCCTGGACGACCTCCGCTCAAGGCTGTGCTCAGAGCCTCACATGAGAAGCCCGGCAAAAGGTGACAAAAGCCCCGCATAGCCCCGCCCTGCGCAGCCGCGCTTTGCGGGCGCGGGGCGGACGCGCCCCAAGCAACGCCCCCCCCCAGCCTGCCCTTTTTTGCCGCGGGGCGGCTACCAAGCCTTAAATTGCGATGCCGTTGCGTCGGCTGCGATGAGGTGGCGGGGGGCAATTTTGTGCGTGGCACCCATGCGGGCAATCCGCGAGATGCTGGCCGCAAGCCGCGTGCGCCTCGCGGGGCAGCCCGCATGCGGTGACACGCGAGCCGGGGAAGCGCCGCCCTGCCTTGCGGGCAGGCGCCCCGGGGCGCTCCCTCCGCTGGCTCCCGCCGTGTCCACAAGCCCACGTGGTGCGTGTGCCCCGCGCCTTCTTGGCCGCGCGCATGCAAGCCTCGGGCCATGTCGAGAAGTCCTGCGGGGCATGGTTGTGGCCGCAAGGCCGGACTGCCAGGTTTATGATCACATGCCAGCAATCGCGAGGATTGCGCTGCGGCTGGCCAGCCTGCGCTTGCTCGCCCGGGCGTGTGGCGCGCTGGCGCGGCTGGAGCCGGTGCGCACGGGGCGATCCAAATGGTAGTGGGGCCAGTGTCCGGGCTGCCTGATGATGGCGTGAAGGGGGTACACGACACAGACATGACATGCCCCCACTGCCTTCGAGGCGCCACCGTTCGCCTGCAGAACGCGACCTTTGACCTTCCCGCGTCTAAAACTGACGAGTCTGTGACCTATGTCCCAAAGTACGGCTATTGCCCGTCCCCCGAGTGCGGCCGCCTGGTCATGCTAATTGAAAGGGCAGAGGGCGGCAGACTCACGGACAGGACTGTACTGCCCGCCACCATGTCCGTCAGGCGCCCCGAGGGCGTCCCCAGGGGGATACTGGACGACTATGTCGAGGCCGCGCAGGTCGTCGAGATCAGCCCAAACGCCAGCGCGGCGCTGGCGCGCAGGTGCCTCCAGGCCACAGTGCAAAGCCTGCTTGGCCGCAAGGGGAAATGCCTTAGCGCCGAGGTCGAGGAGTTTCGCAACTCAGGCCTCATACCACACCACCTCAAGGGCGAGCTGGACATGATAAGGATACTTGGCAACGACGCGGCGCACCCCACGCAGGACTCCCACACGGGGCTCATCGTCAAGACCGACCCCGGCGACGCCAGGTGGCTGCTGAGGGTCCTGGAGGACCTGTTCCAGTACTGCTTTGTGGCGCCCAAAGAGTACGAGAGAAATGGCC
>RKSK01000076.1 GCA_007570915.1 Cenarchaeum sp. | reverse complement strand
GCCGCCAGGCTCGCGTTCGCCGCGGGGGGCCAGGGTTGCTAGACGCGGTCGCGGGGCCGATCCTGGCCGCAAGCATGGTGGGCGTGGCGGCGCTCTATGACTTGCGCGAGCGCGGGATCCCCCACTGGGCGCTGGCCGCCATGGGGGGCGCGTGCGCGGCGTTCCTTGCCGCGAGCTGGGCCACGCAGGCGGCATGGCCGCGCCCGCACGACGCGGCGTGGATGGGCATCGCGTGCGCCGTGGGCGCCGCGGCGCTGCGCGGCTCCCTGGTGGCCAGGGGGGACGCGGCCATGATCGCCATGGCGGGCGTGCTCGCGCCCAGCGCGGCCGGGGTGCCCGCCCTTCCGGTGGCCATGCTCGTGGCCGCCCTGGCCGCGGGCGCGGCGCACATTGCCCGCACCGTCGTGCCAAACCTCGCCGAGCTTGCGCGCACGGGGCGCGTGTTTCCCGACGTTGACGAGCCGACGGTCCGCAAGGCGGCCGCGCTGCTCGTGGTGCGCCGGAGGAGGGAGGGCGAGAGGTTTTGCTTTGCGGGCGAGGAGACGCGCGGCGGGCGAAGGAGGCTGATCCTCCTTCCCGGCCCGCCGGACTCTGGGGACATCACGGCGCAGACCACGTATGTCATATCCGCCATCCCCCTAATGGCCCCTTATTTTGCCGGCTCGTGCGCCGTCGCCGCGATGGCCGTCCTCCTGGCCTGACTCCGCGGCGGCGCCGGATCCCTGCGCGGTGGAGAGTATGAGGCCCAGCACGCCCTCGACCCTGTCGAGCACGTCGAGCGCAAGGCGCACAAGCTCGCGCTCGCCAGTCCCCCTTGCCTGTGCGCGCAGGTAGTCGCGCGTGTGCGCGCGCGTGGATCCCATCCCGTACATCTCCGAGAGGACGCATGCTGAGAGCTGCGCGACTGCCTCCTGGACGGGGTCTTGGCCGCCCTTCAGCGCCCGCCCCGAGCGGGCAAGGACCATGCTGTCAGCCGCGTGGCTTATCTCGTGAAAGAACACCCACGGGCTCTCGGTCCCAAGGTGTATGGTGTTTGATCGCGCCTCGTAGCTCCCGAGGCTCGACCCGCTCGGGTCGACCTGGTACTTGACATGTATGCCCCACTTTTTCGCCACCCCGTGGAGCGGCGGCGGCCTCGCCGGCGCGTACTCTGGGAGCGCGTCGCCCACCGTGTCCTCCACGCGGAACTCCGGCTGGCACCCAAACCCGCGGATCCGGCGCAGGACGGCGGGGTCTGATCCGCCGCGGATCGCGCTCGGCGCCACGGAGAGGCCGCACGTCCGGCACTCAAAGAGGCGTGCCGACCTTGCGTAGCGCAGGCGCGCCCCGCGCGCGGCCCCCTTGGCGCAGCTCGCGCACGAGTACGCGTGGAGGGGCCTGATGATGTAGATCGCGGACCTGCGCGCGATGACCCTTCGGTTGACCCTGTTCCACTGCGCCACGTTCCGCGCGTCAAACGTTCCCTGGCCGACCATCAGGACGCGGTTCTTGAGCGACCACGACATGCAGGGGCGGTTGTCGCGCGGATCCCTCAAAAAGTCCACCTTGCTGATGGTCTCGGTGATCCTGCCGCTCCTAAACTCCTCGACAAGGCGGCGCAGGACGAGGTCGGCGCGCCGCGTGTTTCCGGAGCCGCCCTGGCGGGGCCCTGCCGCGCGTGTCTTGCCCATCGCCATCCCCGCGCGATGGCGAATTTAAGCCCGCCGCGGCGCGCGCGCGCAATCAGTTTTATAATTGGCGGGGCGGGGAGGGGCCCGATGAGGCGAGGCTCCATAGCCAAGAGGCTCTGGTCGGGGAGGAGGAGGGCCAAGGATGGCGGCGCGCCCGACGAGCGGAAGGTGGAGAGGATGGAGGGCAGCGGCTTTGTGTGGATTGACCTGCAAAACCCCGACAGGGAGAACGTCGAGAGGCTCGCCTCAGAGTACGGCTTTAACGCGCTGAACGTGGAGGACTGCCTGACAAAGTTTGAGCTGCCAAAGCTGGACACGTACAGCGACCACATGTTCCTCATACTCCACTTTCCGCCAATCGTGGCCAAGGAGTCCATCCCAAAGCACAACCAGCTCTCTATATTTGTGGGCAGGGGGTTTCTCATAACGGTCCACCAGGGAAACCTAAAGCCCCTAGTCGACCTGGTGAGGGCGTGCAAGGGCGGCATTGACCCAGAGAGGCGCGACCGCCTGATGTCAAGCTCGACGGCGGTCCTCCTCCACGAGATAATCGACGTCCTCGTCGACGACCTTCTCCACACGCTCCGGCGCGTGATGGCAAACCTTGACGACATCGAGGACGACGTGTTTGACGAGGGCAAGTCAGTCGCAAAGGACATCCACGTGCTAAGGCGCGAGATCACCGTCCTGCGCAGGATAGCCAGCCCGCTAAAGCGCATAGTCCTCGGGGCCGCCAAGAACATAGCGAGCTACTCACCAGGCGAGGACCTGACGCTCCACTTTGACGACGTGATAGACCACATAGACAAGGCCATAGACACGCTGGAGGAGTCAAAGGAGACCATGGAGATATACAAGGACACCGACTTTGTCCTCAGCACGGAGAAGGCAAGCAAGGTCCTCGCCGTCCTGACCATAATATTCGCGCTGGCCATACCGGCCACGGTGATAGGGACGTTCTACGGCATGAACGTCAGCCTTCCCGGCGGGAGCGGCGACTCGGGCGGCGGCGGCCCGCACACGACGTTCCTCCTGGTCATCCTCGCGTCAGTCGTGCCGGCCGGCATAATGTACCTCTACTTTAGAAGGCTAGGCTGGATTAGCGGCTAGGGGTCAGGGCAGCCGTCGCCATCAGAGACGCCGTCGGCGTCCTCGGCCTCGGCGGGGCACATGTCCGCCGTGTCGGGCACGCCGTCAGAGTCCGAGTCTTGCAGGTGGCGCATCTGCTCGGGCGTCGTGTCCGGGCAGCCGTCATGGTCGCGGTACTTGTTCCACGTCTCGGGCGCCGCGGGGCAGAGGTCCACGCCGTCGGCGATGTTGTCGCCGTCAATGTCGGACCTGGTCGGCTCAAGGGAGCCCTCCGGCACCACGTCGGGGCAGCCGTCGCCGTCGAGGTAGCCGTTGGGCGTCTCTGGGGCCGTGCGGCACTGGTCAAGCCTGTCGTCCAGGCCGTCGCCGTCGGTGTCGGGGTACGAAAAGCCCATGCGCTGGGCCGGCGCCTCGTCTGGGCAGCCGTCGGCGTCCTCAAACCTGTTGTGCGTCTCGGGCTCCCGGGGGCACTCGTCGTCGGGGTCTGGCACGCCGTCCGAGTCGGCGTCCCCGTGCGGCGCGACGCCGTCGGGGCAGCCGTCAAAGTCGTCGACGCCGTTGACCGTCTCGCGGAGCGTCGGGCACACGTCAGAGACGTCAATGATGCCGTCGCCGTCGGTGTCCGGTATCGAGTTGCCCGAGAACACGGTGTCCGGGCAGCCGTCGTCGTCCTCGTGCATGTTGTACGTCTCAAACTCGCCCGGGCACTCGTCGGCGGCGTCGGGTATGCCGTCAGAGTCCGAGTCCATCGAGGGCGGCGGCGCGTACGGCGCGATGTCGGGGCAGCCGTCGGCGTCATGGAAGCCGTTGTGGCGCTCGGGCGCCATGGGGCAGCGGTCCTCGTGGTCCAGGATGCCGTCGCTGTCCGCGTCGGCCGTCAGCGAGATGCGCTCTATCATGGCGTCAGGGCAGCCGTCCCAGTCGAGGTAGCCGTTGGCCGTCTCGTCCTCCTCGGGGCACTGGTCGCGCATGTCCGGCACGCCGTCGCCGTCGGTGTCCGCGGGGCTGTACTCTGGCGCCTCGGCGACCGAGCTGTCGTCAGGGCAGCCGTCGGCGTCGTCTATGGCGTTGTACGTCTCAAACGACGTCGGGCACTCGTCGACGGCGTCGGGCACGCCGTCGCCGTCGGTGTCCGCGGGCGCGGCGCCGTGGTCCGGGCAGCCGTCGGTGTCCGCTATCCCGTTGACCGTCTCTGCCCTTGACGGGCACGAGTCCGCGGCGTCAAGGATGCCGTCGCCGTCGGTGTCAGGCGCGGTGAACACTGTGTCCTCGCCGTCGGGGCAGCCGTCGCCGTCGTTGATCCTGTTGAACGTCTCGCGCTCGCGCGGGCACTCGTCGACGTTGTCCAGGATGCCGTCAAAGTCCGCGTCGCCGCTGCGCGGAACCTGCGGGATGTCCGGGCACCCGTCCTCGTCCATAAAGCCGTTGTAGCGCTCGCCGACGCCGGGGCACAGGTCGTCGGGGTCGGGCACGCCGTCATAGTCCGAGTCCGGCGCGGTGCTCTGCGTGTCGTATCCCTCCGTGTCCGGGCACCCGTCCCAGTCCAGGTAGCCGTTGGCGTTCTCGGCGACGGTGGGGCACTGGTCGCGCCTGTCCTCTATCCCGTCGCCGTCGGTGTCAGGAAACTCAAATGCCGTCGCGGCCGTGACCACGTTGTCCGGGCACCCGTCGGTGTCCTCAAACCTGTTGTACGTCTCTGGCCTCGAGGGGCACATGTCGTCGGGGTCGGGTATCCCGTCGGCGTCGGCGTCGCCGGCGGCGCGCACCGTGTCCGGGCAGCCGTCGGTGTCCATGTAGCCGTTGACTACCTCGGGCGTTATCGGGCAGACGTCGACGATGTCAAATATCCCGTCGCCGTCGGAGTCCGGCGTGACCGAGCCGACCGCCACCGTGTCGGGGCAGCCGTCCTCGTCGTTTACCATGTTGTAGACCTCGCGGCTCAGGGGGCAGAGGTCGACGTTGTCCGCAACGCCGTCGCGGTCAATGTCGCCGGTGAGCTCGACGGGAACCTCGTCGGGGCAGCCGTCGGAGTCGAGCAGGCCGTTAAAGATCTCGCGCTCCTGCGGGCAGTTGTCCTCCGAGTCCGGGATGCTGTCATAGTCGGTGTCGACTGCCCCCCTAGAGGTGACGCCGGGCTCGTCGATGCAGCCGTCCCAGTCAAGGTACGAGTTGCGGTTCTCGGCCTCGTCGGGGCACTGGTCCCACCTGTCGTCAATGCCGTCGCCGTCCTCGTCGGGGAACTCGTACTGCGTGCGCTCGGTCTCGACCTCGTCGGGGCAGCCGTCGCCGTCCATGAACCGGTTGTAGGTCTCCTGCTCGAAGGGGCACGCGTCGACGCTGTCGGGCACGGCGTCCTCGTCGTTGTCAGTCAGCGGCACATAGTCGTCGGGGCAGCCGTCGCCGTCGAGTATGCCGTTGGGCGTCTCGGGCTCGTTGGGGCACGAGTCCAGGACGTCGATAAACCCGTCGCCGTCCGTGTCGGCCGGCGAGTCGCTGCCCCTCTCGATGACGACGTCCGGGCAGCCGTCCTCGTCGAGGTGTCGGTTGTAGCGCTCCTTCACGGTCGGGCACAGGTCAAGGCGGTCTTCGATCCCGTCGTTGTCCGTGTCGTACCACGGGACAAAGTCTGACGGGCACCCGTCGATCTCGCCGACGTGGTCCTCAAGGACGTGCGGGCACTCGTCGACAGAGTCCGGCACGCCGTCAGAGTCAATGTCGATCTCCGGCGCCTGCGCCATCGCGCCGGCGGGCAGCGACACGAGCAGCGTGGCGGCCAGCGCCATGATCGCCCAGCATCTGCCCATTTTCGCGGGCCGGCCCGCGCGCTTCTTTATTAAACTTCGCGGCCCCCCCGCGGCGGGCGGGCCCCGCCACGCCGCCCCGCCGCCGTTGCCCGTGTCTGCGCGCATGGCCATCACGCCCTAGCCTTCCGGAAACGAGTCCGGGCAGCCGTCAGAGTCGGCAAACTTGTTCCACGTCTCGGGCTCCTCGGGGCACTCGTCAGAGGCGTTTCGGATCCCGTCATTGTCGCTGTCGGCCTGGTCATCTGAGAGGACAAGCTCGTCGGGGCAGCCGTCGGCGTCCATGTAGCCGTTGCGGGTCTCCTCCATGTCGGGGCACGCGTCGGCGTCGTCTGGCACGCCGTCCGAGTCGGCGTCTGGCGGCGGGCGCACGTCGGGGCAGCCGTCGGCGTCAAGGTAGCCGTTGCGGTTTTCCGGGACCAGCGGGCACATGTCCGATATGTCGTCAATGCCGTCGCCGTCGGCGTCGTTGACCCCCGCCTCCGGCGACTCGTCGGGGCAGCCGTCCGTGTCGTCTATCATGTTAAACGTCTCCAGCTGCGTTGGGCACGCGTCCATGGCGTTTGGTATCCCGTCCCCGTCCGTGTCGGCCACCGTGCCCCTGTCGGGGCAGCCGTCCGTGTCGAGCACGCCGTTGCGCGTCTCGGGGACGGACGGGCAGAGGTCAAGCCTGTCTGGCAGGCCGTCGCCGTCGGTGTCGGGGTTTGGCACCCTGTCGTCGGCGACAAAGTCGGGGCAGCCGTCAGAGTCCTCAAACCTGTTGTGCGTCTCGGGCTCCAGGGGGCACTCGTCCCTGTCGTCCGGGATCCCGTCGACGTCCGAGTCGCCCACGACGGGATCCGAGTCCGGGCAGCCGTCCGTGTCGAGCACGCCGTTGCGCGTCTCGGGCGTTATGGGGCAGGTGTCGACGGCGTCAAAGATCCCGTCGCCGTCCGAGTCCGGCGTGTGCACGCCGCCGGGGGACGTGTCGGGGCAGCCGTCCTCGTCGTCTATCATGTTGTACACCTCTGCCACGAGGACGCACATGTCAACGCTGTCGAGTATCCCGTCAAGGTCAGTGTCGGCGTTAGTCGAGAGCGATAGCGTGTCCGGGCATCCGTCCTCGTCGAGGTGGCGGTTAAAGTTCTCTCGCTCCTCCGGGCACGCGTCCTCGGAGTCCGGTATCCCGTCAAAGTCAGAGTCGGCCACGGCGCCCGTCGTGAAGCCCGGCGCGTCGGGGCAGCCGTCGCCGTCAAGGTACCCGTTGGCGTTCTCGGCCTCGCCGGGGCACTGGTCCCACCTGTCGTCTATGCCGTCGCCGTCCTCGTCGGGGAACTCGTACCGCTCGCGCTCGTCCTCAACCTCGTCGGGGCAGCCGTCGCCGTCCATGAGCCGGTTGTAGGTCTCCTGCTCGAAGGGGCACGCGTCAAGGGCGTCGGGCACGCCGTCCTCGTCGGCGTCCGTCGCCGGCGCGGCCCCGTCGGGGCAGCCGTCGCCGTCGAGTATGCCGTTGAGCGTCTCGGGCATCGTGGGGCACACGTCAAGCATGTCAATGACGCCGTCGCCGTCGGTGTCAACCGTCACCGAACGGCCCGCGCCGGGGGCGCGGTCGGGGCAGCCGTCCTCGTCGAGGTGGCGGTTGTACGTCTCCCTGGCCGCGGGGCACTGGTCCACCCTGTCCTCCACGCCGTCGCCGTCGGCGTCTTGCCACTGCACAAAGTCCGACGGGCAGCCGTCGATCTCCCCCTCAAAGTCCTCGCGCACGTGGGGGCACAAGTCGATCGCGTTTGGGACGCCGTCAGAGTCGATGTCGGCGTCCCCGTACTGCGCAAGGGCGCCGGAGGGGGCCGCCGCCACGAGCGTCACGGCCGCCAGCAGTGCCCAAAAGCTGCGCATTCTCGGCGATCGCCCCCAATGCGCCATTATTAAACTTCGCGGCGGGTGCGGGCGCGGGGCCGCGCCCGCGGGAGCCCCCGGGCCGCGACCGGGCCGATCGCAGGCGCGCCTAGCCGCCCGGAAGCGCGCCGGTGATCAGCCGCGCCGTCACGCCGCGCTGCCGGGGATCGCAGGCGCGCCTAGCCGCCCGGAAGCGTGTCGGGGCAGCCGTCGGCGTCCATGTACCTGTTTATCGTCTCGGCCTCGGCGGGGCACGAGTCGCGCTCGTCGGGGACGCCGTCGCCGTCGGCGTCAGGCGGGCCGGCGGCGTCGGGGCAGCCGTCGGCGTCGCGGTCGCCGTCGCGGTCCTCGGCCTCGGCGGGGCACGAGTCGCGCTCGTCGGGGATGCCGTCAGAGTCCGTGTCCACCACGGGCGGGCCGGCCCTCTCCACGCCGTCGGGGCAGCCGTCGGCGTCGCGTATGCGGTTAAACGTCTCCTCCTGGAGCGGGCAGAGGTCCCGCGAGTTCGGTATGCCGTCGCCGTCGGTGTCCGCGACTGACGAGCTCCTGTCCGGGCAGCCGTCCTGGTCGTTTATCCCGTTGAGCGTCTCGGGCCTCGTCGGGCACGTGTCAACGGTGTCCGGGATCCCGTCGCCGTCCGAGTCGGCGACGCTGCGCACGTTCAGGACAGAGTCGGGGCAGCCGTCCTCGTCCTCAAAGCCGTTGTAGCGCTCAGGCTGGAGCGGGCACGCGTCATCGGCGTCCATGATGCGGTCAAAGTCCGAGTCCCTCTCGGCGGGCGGCTCGGCAGAGTCGGGGCAGCCGTCCTCGTCCTCAAAGCCGTTAAAGAGCTCGCGGAGCTCGGGGCACTCGTCCACCGTGTCCGGAATCCCGTCATAGTCGGCGTCAAACGTGCTGCGCTCGTCGGGGCAGCCGTCGGAGTCCAGGTGCCGGTTCCACGTCTCCGGCTCGTCCGGGCACAGGTCAATCGGGTCTGGCACCCCGTCAGAGTCCGCGTCCGGGGCGGGAACCGCGTCGGGGCAGCCGTCGTCGTCCATGTGCGCGTTTATCGTCTCGGGCTCCAGCGGGCACGAGTCCACCAGGTCGTTGAGGCCGTCGCCGTCGGCGTCGTTGACACCGCCGGGGGCCGCGGCCTCGGGGCACCCGTCAGAGTCGTCAACGAGGTTGAACGTCTCGGGGTCAGAGGGGCACTCGTCAAGCGAGTCTGGTATGCCGTCGCCGTCGCCGTCGCGCGTCGTCCCCCTGTCGGGGCAGCCGTCGTTGTCCATGAAGCCGTTGCGGACCTCCGGTATCGACGGGCAGAGGTCAAGGCGGTCCGGCAGGCCGTCGCCGTCGGTGTCTGGGTTTTGCGCCCTCCCGGTGACGACAACGTCGGGGCAGCCGTCGGCGTCGTCGAGCTGGTTGTACGTCTCGGGGGCGTTGGCGCACATGTCGGCGGCGTCGGGGATGCCGTCGCCGTCAGAGTCAGTCGCCGCGCTCGCCCCCGGGACCTCGTCGGGGCAGCCGTCGGCGTCGAGGAAGCCGTTCTGCGTCTCGGCCTCGTCGGGGCAGGCGTCGAGGCGGTCTGAGATCCCGTCGGCGTCGGCGTCCGCCTCGCCCATCTCGTCGGGGCAGCCGTCGATGACCCCGCCGACGCCATAGGTCTCGGCGTCGTCGGGGCACGCGTCGGCCCCGTCGCGCACGCCGTCGCCGTCGGCGTCCTCAAAGGGGACGTCGTCGGGGCAGCCGTCGGCGTCCATGTACCCGTTGCGCGTCTCCGGCGAGAGGGCGCAAGAGTCAGATATGTCCGGTATGCCGTCACCGTCGGCGTCGCGGGGCTGCTGTGCGGGGGCCTCGTCGGGGCAGCCGTCGGCGTCGTCTATCATGTTGTACGTCTCAAATGACGACGGGCACTCGTCAAGGGCGTTGGGCACGCCGTCGCCGTCGGTGTCAAGCGTCGGCGCCCTGCCCCTGTCGGGGCAGCCGTCGAGCTGCCCCCCTGTCGACGTCTCGGCCTGGTTGGGGCAGAGGTCCATGCGGTCGGCGATGCCGTCGCCGTCGGTGTCGTGGACTACGCTCTCGACGCCGACAAAGTCGGGGCAGCCGTCGGCGTCCTCGTGGCGGTTGTACGTCTCCGGCGAGTCGGGGCACTCGTCGTCGGCGTCGTCGATGCCGTCAGAGTCCCTGTCAAAGGCCGTCACGTACGGCGGTATGTCGGGGCAGCCGTCGGCGTCCTCAAAGCCGTTGTAGCGCTCGGCCTCGCCGGGGCACTCGTCGACGTCGTCGGCGATGCGGTCCCTGTCGGCGTCAACGCCGATGCCCGACGTGTGCGGCGGCCTGTCGTCGGGGCAGCCGTCGGAGTCAAGAAAGTTGTTGTACGTCTCGGCCTCGTCGGGGCACGCGTCGAGCCCGTCGTGCACGCCGTCGCCGTCCTCGTCAGGAAGCGCGTCGGCCGCGGTGTCGGGGCACCCGTCAGAGTCCATAAACCCGTTTGGCGTCTCGGCCGCAAGTATGCAGAGGTCCGCTATGTCGTTGATCCCGTCGCCGTCCGAGTCCGCCGGCCCGCGCGAGGCGGCGTCCGGCGCGGAGTCGGGGCAGCCGTCGGCGTCGTCAATCCTGTTGAACGTCTCCTCGGCGAACGGGCACTCGTCTAGCAGGTCGCGTATGCCGTCGCCGTCCGAGTCGTGGCCCGGGGCCGGCTCGTCGGGGCAGCCGTCGGCGTCCATGATCCCGTTTTGCGTCTCGGGCCGCGTGGGGCACGTGTCAATGCCGTCTGGTATCCCGTCGCCGTCCGAGTCCGCCGGCCCGCGCGAGGCTATGCCCGGCGCGGAGTCGGGGCAGCCGTCGGCGTCCTCGATGCCGTTGTAGACCTCGGCAGAGAGCGGGCACTCGTCGGCGGCGTCGGCTATCCCGTCGCGGTCAGAGTCGTGCCACTGGACCCTCGGCGACGGGCACCCGTCAGAGTCGTCCCCGACGCCGTCCTCGGGCAGGTTTGGGCACATGTCAGAGGCGTCTGGCACGCCGTCGCGGTCGATGTCCGGGACCAGCTGCGAGTGGGCCGGCATGTATGCCGGGGCGCTGGAGAGCACGGAGAGGAGCAGGATCGCCATGCCTAGCCCCCGCGACCCACAGGTGCATGGAGTTCTCGCCGGCGGGGATGCACTGCCAGAACAGGTGCGTCTACTGCTGGCGGCCCGTCGAGTTTTACGAGTCGATGGCCATCGAGGCCCCGAGGGCCGCCGACCCCGAGGAGATGATGCGCGGCCTCATGGCCGAGCGCAGGCGCCTCCTCATGGGCCACTATGGCGACGAGGCCGCCGACGCGTCGCTCATCGACGAGGCGCAGCTCCCGAGCCACTACGCCATATCGCTCTCCGGCGAGCCGACAATGTACCCCCACCTGCCCGCGCTCATAAGGCACCTCAAGTCCCTCGAGGCCACAAAGTCCGTCTTTTTGGTGACCAACGGGCAGGAGCCGGCGATGATCCGGCGCCTGCGCGACGAGGGCGCGCTGCCGACGCAGCTCTACCTGTCGGCAAACGCCGCCGATCGCGAGTCGTTCATGCGCATAAACCGCCCGCGCTATGCCGACTCGTGGGAGAGGTGGAACGAGACGCTCGGCCTGCTAGACGGGATCGGCACGCGGACCGTCATCCGCGTGACGCTCATACGCGGCCACAACGCGGACCCGTCGGGGCACGCGGCGTTTGCGGGCATGCTCGAGTCCTCCGGCGCGCACTTTGTCGAGGCAAAGTCATACATGCACGTGGGCCGCTCCACGGAGAGGCTAGAGCGCGAGAGCATGCTCGAGATGGACGAGGTCCGCGAGTTTGCGCGCGGCGTTGCGGGGCGCGGGCCGTTTGAGTACATGGACGAGAGCGAGGCCTCCAGGATTGTCGTCATGCGCAACTCGAGGCGCCCGATTGAGCGCATGATTGCGGCGTACGCGTGAGCCAGTCGGCGAGCCCTTGCAGCGCTAGCGCCCTGTGCGAGACGCGCGACTTGTCCCCCATCTGCGCGTACGTCCCTGCCGAGCCCTCGGGGACGAATATCGGGTCATAGCCCCACCCCCCGCCGAGCTCGCGCCGCGCTATCGTCCCCCGCACGCGCGACTCGAAGACGCGCGGGCGCCGCATGCCGGGCTCGGCGTACGCGACGGCCGCGCAAAAGCTCGCCCCGCGAGCGCCCTGCGCGAGCGCGCGCAGTATCCCGGCGCACCCTATCGTGCCGTGCACGAACGCCGAGTACGGGCCGGGAAACCCGTTTAGCGAGTCCACAAAGAGGCCCGCGTCCTCGGCAATGACCGGCCCAGAGCAGAGCGAGAGCGCGTCTGCGGCCTTTTTTGAGGCGATCTCGGCCAGCGAGTCGGACTGGATCTCGACTAGGTCGCACTCGAGGCGGGCGAGGCGTATGCCGCGGGCCGCGAGGATCCCGCGGGCCTCGGAGTACTTGTGCGCGTTTGACGTGGCCAGGAGGAGGTCACGTGACCGTGGCATACCTTCCCCTCCCCTCAATGTCCGCAAGCGTCCTGGACACGCGCGCAAACCTCTGCCGGCCCAGGGCCGGCGCGTACGCCGACGCAAAGGACTCCCACGACGCCTTCGCGTCGGCGGCGTGCGCGCTGTTGAGGATCTCCTTGAAGAGGCGCAGGTCCACGGCGCAGTCCTCGTCGCGCCTCGTCCTGGAGGACAGCCCAAGGTCGAGCACGAACAGCCTGCCGCGCGAGGCCACAAAGTTTGACGTGGTCATGTCGCCGTGGACAATGCCGCCGCGGTGGAGGCGCGCGGCGATCCTCCCGATGCCCGCGCATGCGGCCGCGAGGCGCGAGGCGCGCATTGTCCCGACGACCGTGCCGCGTATGCGCTGCATGGCTATCGTGTGGCGCCCGACGTCAACGTCGAGGACTAGCGGGGCCGGCACGCCGAGGGACTTGACGGCCGAGATCATCTGGGCCTCGCGGATTGTGCGCGCGCGGCGCAGCCTCGCGTCGAGGCTCGCGTCAATGTACGCGCGCGCGCGGCGGACCTTGATGACAGCCTCGCGGCCGTGGCGCTCGCCCAGGTATATGTCCGCCTCGGCGCCCCTGCACAGCAGCCTCATTGCGGGCCCGCGCGCGCGCGGCCAATTTAACGATTCCACGCCCGCGCGCGCGCGCGGCGCGCGGCCTCGCCCAGCGCCCACGCCGGCGACACCCCTCCGGGCCCCCTCGAGCGCCTCCAGACGGCCACGCCGGCCATCGCGGCGAGCGCGGCGGCCAGCGCGCCGGTGTAGTCCTGCCGGTACCGCGCGACCACCGAGACGTCGCCGTCTGCGACAAAGCTCGCCGTGGGGCCCTCGGCCGTGGCTCCCTCGGGCAGGCCGTCCCAGCCCTCAAAGACGCCGTATGCCAGCAGCGGCACGGCCTCGACGGGGCTTGCGACGAGGGTCACGCGCGAGCCGTACGCGTGCGCGCCGGCCCCGCTGACGTCGCCGCCGGCGACGCTCACCGTGACGCTCCGGTCGTAGACCGCCCTGACGACGGTGTCCCCGCCGGTGGACAGCGGTATGGGCCCGCCGGCGTGGTCCTCGCCGTTGACCGTGACCGCCGAGAGCGCGTACGAGCCGCCGTGTGCCCGCGGAAAGACCACCTCGGCGGAGGCGAGGTCCCTGTACTCGCGGCGCCACGGAAGCGAGATCTCGCGCTCCGGCTCCTCGCCGCCGTGCGCGCGCGTGATAAGCGTGACGTTGCGCATGCCAAGTGCCCTCCCGTCGGTCCCCGCCGCCGAGACGTCAAGGATGGCGTACTCTTCGACTGTCACGCTGAGCGTCTCGTGCGAGGGCTCGTACCCCCTCTTTGAGGCCGTTATCGTGACCGGAAACGTGCCCGGCACGGGCGCGGTGACGTCTATCGACGTCGAGCCGCTCACGCGCTCCCACGGGATCGGCGAGCTCACGTCGATGCCGATGCCCGGCGCCGACGCGATGACGTCTATCCTAAACGGCGTGCCCGTGCGCGCCGTGGCGGCCGACGCCCTCACGTCAAGGCCGAGCGCGTTGGCAAAGGAGCCGATGGAGGCCTCGTGCGCGCCCTGCGCGGCGAGCACCGACATTGTGATGTTGCCGGACCGCTGCGCGCTCATCCTCCGCGTCCCCCAGTCCACGTCCAGGCCGCTTGCCGCAAGCGCAGTCTCGCCGGCCAGCGAGAGGGGCGTGCCGAGCGAGTCGACCAGGTGCATCGCAAACGGGAACTCCTCGTGCAGGTGGACGCTCTGCGGAAGCGCGAGGTCGACGCCCGCGACGACGCCGGGGATCGATATCTCGGCGGTCCCGCGCCCGAGGCCCGCCGCCGTGGCGGTGACCCGCGTGCCCCCCTCCAGGCCCGCCCTCACCGCGGCCGAGTCGCCAGAGACGCGAATTGTGCGCTCGGGGAGGCCCGCGCCGGCCACCGTGACCTCGACGGGGCGCCCAAACGCGTCCTGCGCGCCGACCAGCGCGCCGCCGGGGCCGGCGATCGAGACGAGGGCGACGTCCTGCGTTTCGCCGCCCGGCGCGACGCGGAGGGGGACGACTCGCAGCGAGTGGCCCGGGGGGCTCGGTAGCGCCGCGCTAAAGTTGGCCAGCGCCGTGCCCACGTTGGTCGCCGTGGCCGCAAGCGTATAGTTTCCCACGTCGCGCGCGAGCACGCCAAAGCTCGCCGCAAAGGAGCGCATCTGCCCGTGCGCCAGCTCGACTGAGGCGTCATAGTCGACCCCGGGCGGCGAGACGGAGAGCGAGACGCGGCGGCCGTCGGCCTCCATGGGGTGGCGGACCGCGTGGCACTTGGACGCCCCGTCCCCCTGCAGGCAGTCCTCGCCTACCGTGTCGTCGTCGTCCGTGCCCTCGGCCGCCCTGATTGCCTCGGCGCACGCCGCGGGCGCAGCGGTGTCGTGGTGCTGCGCGACGGCAAGCCGCGCCGGCCCTGACGTGAGTGACGGGTGCACCCACGCACGTATGCCGTTGACCTCTGCGTCTGGGGGAGCGCCCGCGCACTCGGCAGGAGCCGGCTCGAGGTCGCCGCTGTCGGCCGCCGCGTCCTCTCCCTGCCCGGCGGCGTTGGCCGAGTATGCCGCGCCCACGAGCAGCCTTGCCGTGGCCGTCCCCACGTCGGGGATCGAGGCCGTGATCGCCGCCTCGCCGGCCTCGCGGGTGTAGACCGTCCCGCTGGCCACGCCGTCGCGCATGCGCAGGCCCGCCGACTCGGAGTTCTCCGCGGAGGCGGGGAGGAACCCGGCGACGCGCGTGTTGTCCGTGTGGACCTGGCCCGTGAGCACGCCATGGTGGGAGCGCGGGCGGCCGCCCTCCTCGAGCCACACGGTGTACGCCGCGTGGCTGTCCTCCCCGGCATGCGAGGGCGCGACGCCTATGCGCAGTCCCACGTCGCGCCTCGCCTTTGTGATCGCATAGTCGTCTGGCTCCAGGCCCGTCGCGTGCGCGCGCAGCAGGCCGTCGCCGTGCACGCGCACGGAAAACCTCGCGTAAAACCCGCCCTCGGGGATCAGCGCCTCGCGCGGCGCCTCCAGCGAGCCGGCCGCCTCCAGGCGGACCCTCGTGTCTGAGGCCACGCGCGCCGGCGCGCCGTTGGCGTCCAGCGCAAAGACGTACGCGGCGACCACGTCGGAGACCGTGCTGTTTGAGGCCATGATGACCTCGAGGCGCGAGGGGACGCTCTTTTGCGAGTATATTCGTGACTCGGCGCCCACAAGCGGCCCGCTTATCGACGCGTACACCCCGACGGGGCCCGCGCCGGCGGAGAGGGCGCGCATCCCAAAGATCGCGTGGTTGTCGCCGGGGTGGACGATCGCCTCGCGGTCCACCTCGAGGGACTCTGGGTCGCCGGAGGTCAAGAGTATGCGCGCGCCCTGCGCGCGCGCCTCCGCGGTGACCACGACGCCCTCATAGGCGTGCCCCTCGAGCATCAGGGGCGGAACCCAGAGGCTCGCGCTCGCCGCCCTGGCCGCCGCGGCCGTCGCAGTCAGCGCAAAGCTCCCCACGGCCGGCGCGTGGCCGTCGGCCTCGGCCTCGGCGCGCAGCGTCATGGCGCCGGCCTCGGCCGAGCCCCACTCCATGGCAAACGTCCCGTCTTGGAGCGTCGTGGCCTCGCCGCACGTGCAGTACGCCGATCGCGGCGCGTCGAGGAGCTCGAGGCGCAGGCGCGCGCCGGCGACGGGCTCGGAGCCCGACATTGCTCGCAGCGTGAGGGCCTGCGGGCCGGAGCCGGCCTCGTGCGCGCGCGCGCCGTCGGCGGAAAGCGAGAGCGGCCTGGGGGGCATGTCGTCCCCCTGCGCCAGCGCGGCACATCCGCCGCAGAGCGCGGCGGCGAGCACGGCGCACGCCAGGCACGCGGCACTAGCCGACAATGATGCTCCCGCCGTGAATGTTGGCCGTCGCGCTCGCCTCGCTTGAGACGTGCGCCGTGTTTGTCCTCCACCCGCACCATGACCTGAACTCGACCGTGGAAAATGCGTGCTCGGCGTATATGTTGGCGTGCACGTGAAACTCGACAAAGTCGCCCACAGAGACGTCATTGACCACCACCGTCTCGTCAATCGCCACGCGGCCATACTCAAAGTCTGCCCGCGTGACGCCAAACCCCTCGGCGTTTACCGTGCTTGACCGCGTTATGCTGGGGTTGTAGTCTATTATCCTCCTGCTCTCATAGACGAGCTCGCCGTTCTTGTGGGCCGTCACCCAGCCCGTGAGCGGGTCCCGCATGCACGTGCGAATCGTCCGCGCGGCGTGCTCGTGCTCAATGTGCGCGGTTCCCGACATGGTCGAGCTGATTACGGCGACCACTGGAAGGTCGGACGAGGCGATCGCGTACGCCGACGTGCCCGCAGACGCGCCTATGCTGTTGATTGGGGCGTCAAAGGAGGCGCGCGTCACGGTGCTAGTGGAGGCCGGGATCACCCTCACGTTGCTGCCCCCAAGCGCGTCCGAGTACCGCAGGGCGGCGTCGACGCCGTTGACCTTCATGTGTATCGAAAAGTGCCCCGGTATGACCGGAACCCAGATGCGCCCGCCGTCGCCGGCGCCGGCAGAGTACTCGCCGTCGAGGTACCCCAGGCGCAGCCCCGCGCCGTCCCTGGTGCGGACCTCGACGTCGCTGACCGTCACGGTCCCGGCCACCGGAACCTGCGCCCACGTGTGGACCGTGTAGACGCGGTTCTCGTCGTCGGCGACGCGCATGCTCTCGCCTGCTCGCGGGTCAAAGACGATCGTGCTAAAGGCCCCGCGGTACGACGCGGAGTCCGGGTAGAGGCGCAGCGTGAACGACGCGGGCATGCCCTCCACGAACGGGATCGTGCCGCGCTTGGACGTGATTCCGGAGTGGAGCGCGTTGCCGTCAAGCTCCATCACGTACGGGATTGACGGGGCGAGGCCCGCTATCGCGTCAGCGGAGATGGCGCTGAGCGTCACGGGCTCCCTGTGGGCGTTGACGAGGAGGTAGAGGTGGCTCGCATAGGGCGCGTTGCGCCCCGGCATCTCCACTGCCAGGGCCGAGGCGTCAGACGCGATGGTGCGCTCGACGACGTACGGCCTGTCCGCAATCACGCAGAACTTGTCTCCCCATGTTGCCTGGAAGACCACGTTATACCGTTCGTACCAGGCCCCGGTGCTCGACTGGCCGTATTCCGGCACCTCGGGATCTGGCCGTATCGCGTTGAATGTTATCCCCCCAAGGCTCGCATAGTCGTCGTTTCCCGAGGTCCCCTCCACAAAGGACATTAGCGGCACGAAATACCCGTCTCCGCCGTAATTCATTTTCGCCCCGGAGCTTTTTGCCGCAAAGGTCACCTCCCTGTCGTTCGAGACTGTAAAGTGTGGGTAGTGGTATGTGTTCCACCTTTCGGGAGTAAAGTAGGATCCTAGTGACGAGTAGGCGAACCATTGCTTTTGGATGAGAACGGGGGTGGCGTCGTTTACCACGTGCAGTGGTGAGTGCGGAGGGGAGGCCTGCGACACTGACAGCGCGGAGACCAGGGTGGGCTCGTACGCCACGTGCACGCGAGACCCGTCGCGCAAGAGCAGGCCAGTGCCCGGCATCTGCAGCGTTGTAGAGTTGTACGACACGGAGAACTCGCCGTGGTGGTTCTCGTGTGTGTGGAAGTCGCGGTAGAAGCCGCTATTGTAGTGGTTGGCTGAGCGCATGTGCTCTGGCAGGCCCGCCTTGGTGACGTGCCCATAGTCCGCGCTGTGCATCCTGTGAACATCGTACCAGTAGCGCGCGTGAAGGGCGCGCTCCTCGGGCGTGCCTGACCGCGAGTACGAGGCCGTGTGGGGCGCAAGCTCGAGCCCCGGGGCCGTCCCGGAGTGGATCACGTACGCGCCAAGCCTTACAACGTCCATGAGCCACCCGTTTGAGACCGCTATGTCCCTCTCCGCGCCGGCGCGGTTCCGGCGATGGTCGACTAGCCACGTGAGGCCCGGGCACTTGGCGCGCGCCTGCGTGACGTCGATCGGGGTCGCCAGGCTCCCGTACGGCGAGTCTAGGAGTAGCGCCGCGAAGCTCGGCGGCTCGTCGGGGCTGCCCCCCTCCACTGCGACGTGGGGCCTGATTGAGTCCATGGAGCTCCATGACCCCGAGCCGTATGTCACGTGGCCGGCGTGCTCGGCCTGCGCGAGGCGGCTTCCGATCCCCATGCCGTTGACCGTGGCCCGCGTTGCGTCCGGCTCGTCGCCGTGCGCGCGAATCTCGGCGCCAAACGTGTTGCCCATTCGCGTGACGGCGAGTATGTTGACGCCCCCCGCTGCCCCCTCGGGAACGTCATAGGGCACGCTGGCCTCCCCAAACCCGGCGAGGCTGATCGGGCCGCCAAACTCGGGAAGGCTCGCAACTGTCCCGTCCTCCAGGACCGACCTCACCTCGATGATCTCCACCGGATCGGCGCGCTCGTTGGCCATCTTGACCGTGTACGCGCCGCCGCCGCCGCCGCCGCCCCCCTCCGCCGAGACGCCCACGCTCTCGTGGACGGCGCGCCTGTGCGCGTCGGCGACCTCGGCCGCCCGCCTGTTGTACTCGTCGACGCCCTCGAGGTGCGAGTGGAGGAGCGAGAGCGAGGAGCCCATCACCGCCATGACGATGACTGCGGCGAGTATGGCGCCCACTAGCCACCACACCCCCGCGCGGCCCACTCGTGGAGCGCAAACTCGGACGCGGCGCACGAGGCCTCGTCGATTGTGGCGTGCTCCGAGGAGGCCATCACCGCGTTGACCGGCCCGCCGCCCCCGCAGTGGACCGCGGCCACCGGCAGGCCGGCGGCGTCTATGGGCATGGCGTCGTCAATGTCAACCGTCACCCACGAGCCCGGCTCGCACTCGGAGAGGAGGAGCGAGGAGGCGCCGTCCCCGGGGCCGGCCTGCACCAGCGAGAGGCGCGTGGGCACGCCGTCTATGCCCAGCGTCGCCCCGTCAGCGGACGTGACGATGCCCCGGTAGCACGTCGCCTCCAGCAAGCTTCCCGAGCATGCCGCGCGCCAGTCCCCCCAGGCGCCGCCGGGCGGCTCGCCGGGCGGCTCGCCTGGCGGGCCGGGCCATCCCGCGCCCCACGGCCGCCCCCACGCGGGGCCTGTCGCGCCCCCTGCGCAGAGCTCGGCCACGGTCTCCTGCGTCCCGTCGGCCTCGCCGCACGCGCGCGCTATGGCCTCGGCGGCGCCGCGCGTGTCCGAGGCCACGAGCGTCTCCGTCTCGGTCCCCCCATCATCCGCCGCGGCCCCCGGCGCGCCGGCTGCGCCCCGCGAGCCATGGCCGTCCCCCTGCGCGTGGCGCGAGTGCGCCACGAGCTCCACCTCGAGCACGAGGCGCTCGACTGGGCCGAGCCGGCCGTAGACCCTGGCGTCGAGCGGAAACGGAAACCCGTCGGCCACGCGGATTAGCGTGCCGGGCCGGCCGGGGTACCCCACGCTTGCCACCTCTGCCTCGGCGCCCCCCACCTCCTCGATGCCGACTGCCAGCACGTGGAGGGCGCCGTCGCCCTCGCCCCATGCCTCGCCGACGGCGAGGCCCCTGGGCTCGTGGCGGCCGGCGTGCGCGTCGATCCAGAGGAGCGTCTCGCGCATGACCGAGACCATGGCGCCGTGGCGCGCGTCGGCTGACACGCCAAGCCTCCCCTCGGCGCCGATCCTCAGGACCGCGTCCTGGCCAGGGCCGGGCCCGCCGGGGACGCCAAAGCGCGCCTGGGCCACCCACACCGGCCCGTGCCACTCGTCGAGGACCGCGACAAACTCGAGGCGCGCCGTGACGCACCTTGAGGCGATCGACGGCAGGTCGTGGCCGGCGCACAGCAGGTACGTGAACGAGTCGCCCTCGGCGAGGCCCTCGCCGAGGTGCCACGTGGGCACCCCGGCGCGGGGCAGCTCGCCGGGCACGGCCAGGGCCGGCGACGGGCATGCCGCTAGGGCGGCAAGGGCGGCGAGGGCGGCCCGCCCCCACACGGCGCGGGGGCGCCCGCCACGGGCACCTCGCGTGTGCCCACGCGCCAACGCCTTCATTCTGCCGGCCACTTCCATGCACGCAGGCGTGCGCGCAGATTTTGGATAAAAGGGGAAACGGGCCGCGCGGCCCCGCCCGCGGGCGCCCTAGCGCGCGGCAACCATGTCGGCAAGGCGGCCCGCAAGGCGCCATGCGGCAAGCGCGGCCACGGCGATGACGGCGGCGAGCATGGCTGCGCCAACGTCGAACCCGAGGCCCTCGTCGGCGTCAACCGCCCCCACAAAGACCGTCGCCCGCGCGGTCCCTCCCCACGCGTTGGTGAGCGTGACCTCGTTGTCTGCGCCCTTGACGGCCGAGACCGTGCAGCCGTGCGCCTCCGAGCACGACACCCCGGAGCGCTTGCCGTTGACCTCCACGGAGACGACGTCGCCAAAGGCCGCGCGCGGCCTGGCCTGCAGCGTGGTGTGGGCGCACTGCGGGCACGACACGGCATAGTCGATCGCGTTGCCCGCGTCCATGTTGGCGATCTCCACTATGGGGGACGTGAACAGGACCGCCGCAGTCAGGCTGCGCGTGCGAGACTCCCCCGCGCGAGTGGCGCCATATGAAAAGACGTATGACGAGGGGGCCTCGTATATCGCGTTGGAGCCAAGCTCGGCGACGCTGCCGGCCGCAAGCGCGTACACGTCCGTAAACGAGACCCCCGTGCGGTTTAGGACATAGTCCGCGCGGGGCGTCGTCGAGTCCACGCGCATCTCGCGCGGGTACATGTCCGAGACGACCATGTTGGCGATCTCGGCGTCGCCGGACTCGAGCGTGGCGCTCTCGCATATGCGGTCATGCAGGTAGGACGGCCCCTCCGTGGCCCCAAACGCGCCTGCGACGGCGGTGGGCACGATCTCCGCCGACACGCTCCCCTCCTCGGCCGGCCCCCCGCTGCCCACGAGTGCGACGCTTGCGGGCACCGCAAAGCGCGCGCGCGGGTAGGTATAGTTGTACGAGACGAGCTCGCGCAGCTCGTGCCCGCCAAACCCCCCCGTCAGGACGGTGTTGCGCAGCGTCGCCGTGTCCGCGCCGTTGGCGACCATAAACCCCGAGATTGGGTATTCCAGGTAGGCGCGGCCGTACGAGGCCTGCGTGAACATTGCCGAGGCCGGCTTGCGGCCCAGGCGCAGCGCGCCCTCGACGAGGCCCGCGTCGTGCGGCGTGCACCTCTCGGCGTCGCGGCCCGACGGCCCGCCCGTGGCGTTCCAGGCCAGGGCCACCCCTATGCCGATCTCGCCGGTGAGGTAGCGCGCCGTGCCCTCGTAGTCCAGGACGTTTAGGAGCGCCCTGCGCATCCCGTGCGGGCCGGCGCCGGCGTCGTCCTGCCCCCCGCCCGCCGACCCGAGGTACCTCACGGCCATGACGTGCCTCTTTGACCATGCCCAGTCGCCCTCCTCGCGCGCCGCGTCGGCCAGCGAGACATAGGCGTAGGGCTCCCCAAACTGCGGGTCGTAGCGCACGATGAGCGGCCTGGTCTCCTCTGCCACAGAGTGCGCGCGGGCCTCGCCCGTGCGTATCGGCGTGCCCGTGACCGCGTTGCGGACGGAGGCGGTGTACGAGACCGTGTGGCGCGCGTGGTACTCTGAGCATGCCGCCGAGGCCGGATCCAGCGTCGCGCCCACGGCGCATGACGAGTTGTACAGCGACGAGCCCCCGGCGTACCCGTGCGCGACTGGCAGCGGGTCGTACGAGCGGATTCCGCCGGCCACTAGCGTGCACGAGGCCTCCCGGCACTCGAGCTCCTGCACCAGGTCCAGGATCCCGTGCGCCTTTGAGTGCGTCGCGGAGATCGTGCCAATCCTCTCCGTCTTCCACGCATAGTCCACCTCGTGGACCACGTTTATGGGATCCCACACATAGTAGGTCCCGTCGAGGTTTGCGGCCGTGTGCCCCTCGGCGTCCGCCAGGGGCATGTGCGACAGCGTGATGGACAGGCCGGGGTCCAGCACGCGGACAGGAAAGGCCGACTCGGAGGCAAACGTGTGGTATCCGGTGTGGAGCTTTCCGTGCAGTATCACCGTGACCTCGGCCATTGCGTAGGCGCGCTTTGCCACGCGGTACGACTCGTCGGGCCCGTAAATGTCCGTGGGCAGCGCGACCTCGCCGCTCTCGCTGCCCGGGCCGCCCCCAGCGAGGCCCTCAAACCCCGACGGGCGGCACCCGCCGCGGCGGCTATAGGAGCACTTTACCCGCGGGGCGGAGCACTCGCCCTCGCCGCCGGGAACCTCGACGGGGCAGGACTTGACGGCGCTGCACCCCTCCACGCCCATGCCCGTCCTGTACGCCAGCGCGTCCCCCGGGTAGAACGTCCTGTCGGGGTTGTTTCTCCTGTGGGGGCCGTGCATGACCGGCATTATGTCCAGCGACGTGTGCACCTTGCACGCCTCGCGTATGTACGTGTAGTGCTTTGTGTGTATGTAGACCCTGTCGCTGCCCGCCGTGTGCTGCTGCGAGTGGAGCGTGTCGCCGGCGGCCCCCTGCGCGCAGGCGTCGCCGGCATGCGCGGCGGCGATGGCCGCGGCGGCCGCAAGGGCCAGCGCGCGCGCTGCCCTCATGGGCCGCCCACCAGCCATATCGCGTTGCCGGCCCTCGTGACCACGAGCACCCCCACGCCGTCCCCGGATATCCCCGCGTCCGGCGCGGGGCTAAAGCGCAGGTCAGACAGCATGCCCGCCTCAAGCGCGCAGGCCCCCCCGGCCCCCGCGCCGCCCACCTTTTGCATCGTCTCGCACCCCGCCGACGAGGTGATTGCGCCGCCGTGCGAGTAGTGCACCGCGTCAATCACAATCTCAGAGTCGCCGGCGTTGACCGCCTCCACCCTCGCGGTCCACGGGGCCGGCGCGGCGGACTCGGGCGCCTCGGCGCGTATGACGCGCAGCGTCTCGCCGAGCCTCGAGATCCTCTGGCGCATCGCCGACTCGGATGCCACGCCGGCGGACTCGAGGCCCTCGCCCACAAAGTGGAGGAGGGCCGCGCCGGCGGCGGCGACGATCCCAAAGAGCATCGCAAACCCCACAATCTCCGAGGCCAGGCGCGCGCGCACGCGGCTCACCTCGCCAAGACCCCCCTCGCAAGCGACACCGAGCCGCCCGAGTCCGGCTCGGCGGTCACCATGACCACGTAGCGCTCGCGCGGCGCGACGCCGATTGCGTGGACCGACGGGCCTATGGCCATGGCCTCGCCGGGCAGCAGCGTGCACGGGCTGCCCTCGCCCCCCACCGCGCACGGCGGCCCGCCGGCCCGCGCCACGGAGAGCTCGAGGGCGCACGCGCCGGCGTCGCACGTCCCGGCCACGGGGCCGGCCACGCTCACCGACGAGACGCGCACGGCGACTGTCCCCGGGTTCGCCACCATGCCGTGCAGGATCGCGTGGCCCGCCCCGATGGACTCGAGGCCAAGGCCGGAGGCCGATATCTCGGGGCGCGAGGAGGCCTGCCCGACGCGCTCGGAGAGGTGGTCGGCGGCGGCAAGCGCGAGGCCGGCGGTCACCATGACGGCGAGGGCCATGGAGACCATCGCGGTCATGCGCGCGCGCCCCCCGCGGCGGCGCGGCGCTCACGAGTTTGGGTTTGTGTCAAACATCTCATACTCGTCATGGAGGGGCTCTATGCTCACGAGGAGGCGGTGCCTGTCGGTCAGGAGGAGGCACTCGCCCGTGTCAAAGGCGGTTATCGTGTCCCTCTCCTCCTCGGAGAGGCCCATGTGCTCCAGGAGCATCTGCGCCTCGGACTCGGTGTTCTTCATCAGGAACTTTGTGCCCGCGTTGTTCAGGTACGACTTTCCCTCCACCGTGCTCACCATGTCGCTGAGCTCCTGCACTATGAATATGCACCAGACGTTGTACGCCCTGCCGAGCTTCGCTATGGACATGACATACTGCGCTATGCTGCGGTGCCTAAAGAGCTTCCAGCCCTCGTCGATTATGAGCAGCTTGGGCACGTGGCGCGGCATTGAGCGGATCATCTTCCAGAACTTGCCGAGCGAGAGCAGGAGGAGTATGCGCTCGTCGTCCTCGCTGGCGTCATTGAACGCCAGGATCGTGCGGTTCCCAAACGTCGCTTCCCCCCTAAACACCTCGGACTGCCCTCCCCTCACAAAGTCGTCAAGGTAGGTGTGGTAGTCCCTGCCCTCGCCCATCTCGCGCAGGTGGCCGTACATGTCGGCCAGCGAGGAGCACCCCTGCGCCACTGCCTTGAAGGCCTTGCGCGCCTTGACGTCCCCTCCCACGTCGGCAATGTCGGCAAGAAAGCCGGCGGCCAGCGTCGGGTTGTCGTCAAAGATCCTGAACGGGTCAAACCCCAGCTGCCGCGACATCTCCACGTCCACTATCCTCATCCCCTCCACGTCCGAGAGCCCCGCGGCGTACTCGCTCTTTGGGTCTATTCCCAGCAGCGTGGCGTCCGGGTTTTTGCGCAAAAAGCGGCGCGCGAGCATCTTTGTCAGGAACGACTTGCCCGCGCCGGACCACCCTATTATCGCCGTGTTGTAGTTTGGCCTCATGCGGTAGTTGAATATTATCGGCGCGCCCGTGTGCGACGACGTGCCGATCGCTATCCCCCCCGGCGTCTCCATGAGGTCGTTGGAGGCAAACGCGAAGAGGGGGGGCATGCTGTCAAGGTCAAGCGTCAGGTCGGCGCCGGTCGAGTCGCGCGCGTTCCACAGGTCAAGGTGCAGCGCGGCGGGGGCGTCAACCTTGCAGAAGCTCTGCTTGCAGTACATCGCCAGGCGCCTCTCCCGCCTCTGCAGCTCGTCGGCCTTGCCGGCGAGGATCGCCGTGACGGTGACGCCAAAGAGGCGCGTGCGGTTGTTGGAGAGCATGGTCGTGATGCGCTGCGCGGCCTCGAGCTGGGCCGACTCGGCGGCGTCGCGCGCCGCGATCACCTTTAGGTTCTCGGTGAACCCGCGCATCCGCGTGGCCGCTATGTGCTGCTCGATCGGGCGGATCGCCACGCATGCGGCCTCGAGGAGGCGCTCGTGCGCGCCCCCCGCGTGGGCGTCGACGCCCATGTTCATCAGGTCCATTATCCACGCCGGCGGCAGCGCGCTAGGCAGGGAGTAGAACGCAAAGCAGCGCGCCGTGCGCCCGTCGGCCAGCTCCAGGCCGCGCAGGGAGTGCCTGCGGACCGCCGGCCTCGCGAGGCCGGAGCTCACCGTGAACTGGAGGCCCGACGGGCCGAGCGCCGAGTCAAGCGGCTCGGATGAGGCGAGGTGGGCCTCCGGGACCACCATCCTCACCGTGCGGTCCCCGACCTCGACCTCCACGGGCCTGCGCGAGACCCATATCGCCATGGGCCTCGTTATCCCGAGGAGGAGCGCAGAAAAGCCCGAGAGCGCCTTTGCGCGCTCGTCGTCGTGCATGCCGTCGAGGTTCACGGGGTATATCCTGTAGACGTAGCGCCGGTCCATCAGCTCTGTGCGCGGGTCGCGCGCGGCCCCGTCCGTTGGCATCGAGCGCACGCGCAAAAATCCAATTTAAGCGCGATAGTACATGGCCGTCGCGCGCATCACCTCGGATGGCGAGCGCGGGTTTGACGCGACGCACTCCTCGAGTATGGAGACGCGGCGCCCAAGGTCGGCGGCGGGGTCCTCCGTCCCGAGGCTCTCGGCGGCCTCGCGCAGCCTCGCGCTCTTGGCGAGGAGCCCGCGCGGGCTGTACTCGGTGAACGTGTCGCCAAGCGCGTCATGCCCGAATATCGTGTCCATGCGCGGCTCCGGCCCGTCGCCGTGATCCATGCTGACCTCGACCACGCCGGAGACGCGCCGGACGGCCCTCCCGTGCCTCGGGGACCGGACCTCGCGGCAGTGCCAGACCGTCCAGAGGAGCGAGAGGTACGTGCTGTCGACGCCCGCAAACCGGACCCTCTCGATCGTCTTTTTGGCGCTTGGCGCGTGGAGCGTGGTGACCCCGCCGTGGCCTGCCGCCGCGTTCTCAAACGCGGCGTATATCGCGTCGCGGCTGCGCGCCTCGCCGACTATGACAAGGTGCGGGTTGTGGCGCAGCGTCACGGGTATGAGGTCCTCGATGCGGTATGACAGGCTCTTGTTGAGCGCGGACGCGCGCGTGCGCAGCGAGAGGAGGTGCCTGTGCGGGAGGCGCATCTCCGGGGTGTCCTCCACCGTGACTATCATCCAGTCCGGGTGCGCAAGCGCAAGGAGCGCGTTTGCCAGCGTGGTCTTGCCTGATGATGTCACGCCGACCACGATGTTGAACGACATGGCGTCCACGAGCGTCCACCAGTATGCGGCCATCATCGGGGTGAGCATGCCGCCGCGGATCAGGTCCGCTATGGTGAGCGGCGTGCGCGAGAACTTGCGCACGTTCATGGCGGTCCCGGCGGAGACCTCGCGCCTAAAGGCGACCGAGACGCGGTCCCCCTCGGGCGTCACCGCGTCGACTATGGGCTCGGCGTTGCTCGCGTGCGCGTCGCACTTTTCGAGTATTCGCGTGACGAGGCTGTCAAACTCTGCGTCCGTCCCGAGGCGGACGTTTGTCCGGTACACTGGGTGGCCCTTGTGCGCCCGCAGGACCACGCCGACGGCGGCCCTCCCGGGGATCATTATGTCCTCGATGTTGTCGTCGCGAAAGAGCACGTCCAGGCTCCAGTACCCGTACGCGCGCCTCACGTAATAGCTGATCTCGTCATGGTTGGCCGAGACGACCCCCGAGAGGCCCAGCTCCGAGGCGGCCTGCCATATGCGGCCCTTGATCTCCGAGGCGTCAGGCGGGCCCGCGGCGCCGGCGTCCATGGACATGTAGAGGTGGCTCGCCAGGGCGTGTATGGCGCCCTCGAGCTCGGGGGTGACCTCCGGCTCTGAGACTATGTAGCGCCCGTCGCGCGTGACAAACACGCGCGCGTCGCCGACGGCGTACGAGTCCATGACGTCTGCCTCCCTTATCGTGCGCGGCACGGAGGCGTGGCCCACGTCAAGCGCATGGAGCTCCCTGTGCACGCCGTCGCGGATCATGTCGCGTATGGCGCCCTCCATCATGTCCGGCCGGCGGCCAAACTCGCCGCCCTGCCGGCGGAACCCCAGCATTCCCGCTCGCGGGGCGCCCCCCTAGGAGGGGGCGCGGGCCGCCTCCGCGGCCGCCCTGTACAGCGCGAGCGCGGAGTTTACGGCCTCGGCTGCCTCCGGGGCCTTGCGCGAGGAGACCGTGGCGCTGTGGCCGTTGAGGTGGTAGAGGCCCAGGCGCCCGCC
>RKSK01000135.1 GCA_007570915.1 Cenarchaeum sp. | reverse complement strand
GCGCGCCCAGGGCCGTGACGCGCGTGCTCGCCCCGGCCGCGCAGGGCCTGCGCGCCGCGACCCGGCCCAACAAAAAGCACAGGGCGGGCACGATCCTGGCCCTGGTCGCGCTGGCCGCCGGCAACGGCGCCCCGGCCGGCGGCTTCCTGGGGCTCGGCGAACACGCCGGGACCGCCGGCAGGATGCCCACCGCCGAGTGGGCGCGCCAGGCCATGCAGGCGCGCGACGCGGCCGGCGCGCTGCGCCACCTGCGCACGCTGCGCCGGCGCGGCGAGCTCCCCGCGGAGATCGTCGTGGCGCTTGGCATGCACGGGATACACCGGTACGGGCGCGCGGTCCCGGGGTGGCTCGTGTGAGCCAGGCCCGGCCGCGGGTCGACCAGGAGGGAAAGGCACACGGCGGCGCAGCGCGCGGCCAACAGGATGTGGGCCGCGCCTGGCGCCGTGCGCGCCGTGCCCGGCGACAGCATCGGGGTCGCTTTTTCCACTGTGTACAGGCGCGTTCGGGCCGTGTGCAAGCGGGCCGGCGCGGGGCCGGTGCTGCCCGTGGGCCGCGGGTCCTTCACCACGGGCGTCCCGGGGCGCCACGGGCAGCACGGGGTGCGCTGGCCCGTGCCGTGCCCAAACTCGCCCCGCGTCACGGCGGCGCTGCGCAAGTTTGCCGCGGGAAAGGCGCAGCGAGTGCTCCCGATGCGCATCCCCGGCGGGCGCGGGAGGGAGGCGCCGCACGCCATGATCACAAGGAGGAGGAAAAAGAGCGAGGGGAGGGGGCCGGAGGGGAAGCACATCGCGTTCGCCACCAACATGCCGCCGGCTGGCCGGCCCGGATGGGCCGTGCCCGCGCAGGTGGGGGATAGAGATCGGCCACAGGCTGCCAAGGCAGACGCGCATGCGCATGCCGGGCAGGAGCGAGAACGTCAGGATCTTTTGCTTCGTGATGTCGCTCATGGTGCACAACGCGCGGGCCATGCTGCACCCGGGCAGGGAGGCGGCCGGCGACAGCCGCCGGATCCCGGCGACGTCGCCCAGGCTCCTGATCGTGCTTGGGGTCTGCAATGAGTTCGGCGCCCGGCCGTGGCTGAGGCCGCCGAGGAAGCCGCCGCCCTAGGCGGCTACCGGGCCCCCACATTTGGGATCTGTGCTTCCGGGCCCCCACATCTGGGATCTGGCGCCGCAAACGCGCCGCCGCGGCTCTCGCCTTCGCCACCATGAAGGCGCCGCCTGCGCCTCGCAGGCCCGCGGCCCCTTGGCCCCGGGATCGCCGGGGGAGCCACAACCCACAGCATGCCGCGCCAATAGCCCCCTTCCCCTGGCGTGACCCGACATGTTTAAATCCGGCAGGCCCGGCGGGGCGGGCAGACGGGAAGCGCCTGCGGGTTCCAGCGTCGAGGGCCTGGTGATCCGGCCACTGTCGGATTGCCAGGACCGCCATCCCAATCCTGCTGGCGCGGGCGCTGCCGCAAATGGGCAGGCCGGGGAATTCCGCAAGGCGATCAGGCAACAAGCGCGCGGTGGCCCCGGCGCCGGCCATGCGACCGTGCCGCCCTTGCCGGATTGCCATGATCTCCCCCGTGCGCATGCCTGCGCGGCCGCCATCAAACGGGCAAACCGGGCACTTGTCTGGCAACAAGGCGGCGGGCAGCCATAAATTGACGCAGGCTGCACAGCAACGCCGCCATTGCAGGACGGCGGCGCCGTTTGTCATCGTATGTGCACAGTGTGAGAAAGCGCGGGCCTTAGTTGGTTGTACAGTCGCACAAATTGATCTATTGGCTTGCTATTTTTGGCAGTAATGAACGCAATCATGTCCACAAGCTGCACTCCGCTGCACGACACAGAGTCAACAAACACTGGGCGCGGAATAAACGTTTTGGGCGCCGATTGAGAACCGCCGATTGGCGGGCACAGGAATTTGTTTATGGTGCTGGACACAATTCTGTTTGTTGCGGCGTCGTACCGATCAAGCATTAGCACGCAATATGTGTTAGGCGGCGAATCAAGAACGTCTTGATAAAGCATGCGTGATGCTTGTGCCCATGTCGCAATCACCGTGCTAGAAGACCTGTAGCTTGTGTCTGGAAAGCGTTTGTCCAACACAACCGTGTTGATTGTGGCATTTGTGTTCCGTGTAATTTTCACAATGTCGCCAAGCGCCTCCCTGAACTTTTGCTCTGCCAGCCGCCTGTTTCCGGTGTGTCGAATCAGGCTGTGAAGAAGCTGGTTGCCGTGAAACGACACGCGCTCCGGGTTAATTTTCCCAAAATATTTTGGCTTCAGCGCCTGGATCTGTGCGTCGACCCTGTGGGCTTCTCGCATGTCCATCATTGCCGTGACCACGACGTAGTGCCTAGAGTCCTCGTATCCTTTTTTGGTGCGCGCAGGGTTTCCAGAGCTGTCACCAAACGTCAGTAGCGCGCGCGGCTCCATTATGGGGGAGGGCGCGTTCAGCTCGCTTAAAAGGGTTGGGCGGGCCGGGAGGGTGTTGTGTGGCTAGGCGCGGCCTTTGGCGCGTATGGCCAAAACCGCCCAAGTCGGCCAGGGTTGGGGCACGCCGCGGCGATCGGCGGGGGCGGCAGGACTCAGTCAACCCACATGTCTCCCACCTAGGGCCCCCGTACCGGTCCCGTACGGCCCAAACTGGTCTATAGGGGGGTTTTGGCGGCCCCGCCCGCGGGGCGGCGTGACTGCCTGGGAGCCAGGGACGTGCTGGCCGGCGGCATGCTGGGCAAGATCGCCGACGGCATGGCGGAGGTGGCCGGCGACGGCGTGGCGTCGACAAGGAAGAGCGCCAGGCACGCGGCGGACTCGTTCCGCGACCTCGCGGCGCTGGCCGTCGGCCGCGGCGTGCCGGTGGCCACGTGCGCGCTGAAGGAGGCCGAGGAGAGGTCCAGGCCCGGCGGCACGCCGACCGGCGAGCGGGCCGGGAGGGCGCAGCGGCGCGCGGCGAGGGCGGGGGACGGCGCTGCACATGCTCGGGCGCCACGCCGACGCCCTTGCAGAGTACGACAGGGCTGCCGCCCTTGAGCCAAGGAACGCGCTGGCGCACCTTGGGAGGTGCCACGCGCTGAGGGGCCTCGGGCGCGAGCCCGAGGCCGTTGAGGCGCACGGGGTGGCCGCCAGCCTCGACGCGCGGATACGCGCGCACGGCGGGTAGGCGGCCCTGCGCGCGGCGCGCCCTATGGCTCCAGCCGGACCGCCGCAAGCCGCGGGTCGTCCTCGTCAAGGACGTTCTCGCCCACAACCCCGACATAGTCGCGCAACGGCCCTACGCGGTCCCCGACGTCCCGCCCCAGGATCTCGGCCGTCATAACGAGGCTCTCTGCCTCCAGCGCGGCCCAGACGCCATTGTTTTCAATATACCTGCCGTACCTCGTCGCAAGCAGGCGGATCGTGCCGGCAAGGTGGCCCATGCCCGCGCGCGCCTGCGGGCTTGCCGGTGCCGCCCCTGCCGCCTTGGCCAGCAGCGCGAGCGCCCTCTCGCACTGGCCCAAGACGCCGCCGAGGGTCTCGATCTCCTTTCGGTCCTCGGCCTTTTTTGCCCCCTGCGCGTCCATTTGCGCCAGGGAAACGTACACCACAAACGCGAACGGCGGGGCGGCGATCACGATGTCCAGGGCAGTGGCGCCCACAAGCAGGTGCGCCGCGAAAGCCATTGCCAGCGTGGCCCCAAGCGCGGCCGCCATGTTTGCCGCCGCCCCCTGGCGCATTGGGGCATCCCTGGGCGCGCGGCTCACCGCGCCCCGCCCCCGCCTGCCCCCATGCATGATCCGACCTCGGCGAAGACCTCCCTCACCAGCCGCCTGTCATACCGCATGTGCCTGTGCCTGTCGGCCAGGAACCTCTCGAGCGCCCCGGAGACGGCGCGGTCGCGCACCGCAAACGTGGCGACCTGGAGCCACTCCGTCCCCCTCCCGCGGGCAATCCTGACGAGCGTCCTGGTCGCCCCGGGATCCGGGTCAAGCGCCTCTGCGTATCGGGGGGCCCGGTCCCGCTTGTAGGTGTCCACGGCCATGGCCGGCGAGTATGCCCCGTTCTTCAGGAACTCAAACTCGTACCCTATGCGAATCCCGAGCTCCTGCGCAATGTACGCGTGCTTTTGGAGGTTGTGGCGCCCGATAAACGTGTCCAGGTCGCCCTCGCCCCCGAGCAGGCCGTGCGCCACCGCATGGTCGATGAACCCGGCGAGCCTGCCTACCAGCCCCGGGCGCTCCAGCCCCCTGACGGTCGCCGCCGCCACCCCCATAATCGCGTTGCGCAGGCCCGCGTCCGCGGGCTCGCCAAGGCGGACCTGCGCTAGCCGCCGCGGCGCCGGGGCAGGCGTGGGCTCCCGGAAGTAATTCCACATGTGTGCTAGGCGGGCAGGCGCCACCCGCACCTCCTCTGGCCCGCCTGCCATGGCAAGGTCCGGGCACTGCCAGCCCCCGTTGCCGGCCATGCGCGACTCGGCCCATATGCGCTGCGCGCCCGACCTGGGCGTCGCGTACCACCGACCCGGCACTGACTCTTGCCCTGTCCCCAAAACCCGATCATGGGGGCGGCCAAGGCCCTTGCGTATAACTGTTTGCCGCGCATCGGGGGTTCCGTGTGGCCAGGCGCGGCCCCTGGCGCAGGTGGCCAAAACCGCGCAGGCCGGCCGGCATTCGCGCCCCGCCGGGGCGATCTCCAGCGGGGGAGGCGCCGGGGAGGGCTGCCGTGGCGGCGGGCACGCCGGGTGCGAGGGCGGAGGGGATGCCCCGCCCGGAGCCGGCCGCCCGTTCTGCCCTAGACATGTGGGTTGACTGGGACTTGCCGCCTGGCGCCCGTGCCGCTAGGGCACCCACGCCGGCAGCGAGGATGCCGTGTTCCCCTCCCTCGGCCGGGCGGCCTCGCGGATCGCCTCGAGGCGGGCGCGGCGCGCGGCAAAATAGCGCCTCCACGCGCGCTCCTCGGCGAGCAGGCTCTCCATGGTCGGCGGCTCGCCGTCGTATATGCGCCGCAGGGCCTCGCCGCTGCGCGGGCCGCGGCGGATAAAGGCGCCCTCGGGAAACTCGGGGTCCTCCTCGACGAGGCCCATGCGCATGGCCTCGGCGAGCGCGAGGCGCGGGCTGACG
>RKSK01000100.1 GCA_007570915.1 Cenarchaeum sp. | reverse complement strand
CGCGCACCTGGTTTCCGGCCGACTTTGACATCTTTTCGCCGTTGACAGTCACCATGCCGACGTGGACCCACGCGCGCGCAAGCGCCCGCCCCGTGCACGTCTCGGACTGGGCAATCTCGTTCTCGTGGTGCGGGAATATGAGGTCGCGCCCGCCGCCGTGCACGTCGACCGTGGCGCCAAGGTGGCGCCTCGCCATCGCCGAGCACTCGATGTGCCACCCCGGCCTGCCGCGGCCCCACGGGCTGGGCCACGAGCGCGCCTCGCCTGACCTCTTCCAGAGCGCAAAGTCCAGCGCGCTGCGCTTTGTCGCGTCGACCCCGACGCGCGCGCCGGCGAGGAGCTCGCCTATGGGCTTGCCCGAGAGCCTCCCGTACGCGCCAAAGGACGAGACGTCAAAGTAGACGCCGGTCGGCGTCTCGTACGCCGCGCCGGACGCGACAAGCTCGCGGACCATCTCGACCATGTCGCCTATGTGCTCGGACGCCCTCGGCGCGGCCGTGGGCCGCAGCACGTTCAGCGAGTCGGCGTCCTCGACATACGTGCGCATGTGCCTCCCGGCGAGCGCGGCGGGGTCCTCGCCGGACTCGGCGGCTCGCGTGAGTATCTTGTCGTCGACGTCCGTGAAGTTTTGCACGAGCTCGACGCGCGCGCCGCCGCGCTCGAGGTGCCGGCGCATCACGTCAAAGACTATGGCCGAGCGCGCGTGGCCCACGTGCGCGTCGTCGTACGCCGTCACGCCGCAGACGTAGATGCGCACCGTCCCGCCCGGCCCGACGGCCACGCGCTCGCCTCCGAGCGTGTCGTGGACCATCACGGCCCGCACGCCCCCGGCGCGGGCCTGCGCTTGTGCGCGCTGGCCTCGCGCATCGCGCGCACGCGCGCGACGGCCGCCTCTGCCACGCCCGAGGCGCGCGAGGCCTCGGCGTCTCCCATGCGCAGGTCCACGATGCAGTGGAGGGCCGCGTCGATCTCGTCGTACGCCATGCCGAGCTCGCCCTCGGCGTCGTGGCCCTCCCAGAGGTGCGGCGCGCTCCTCTTTTTGGCAATGTCCTCGGGCAGGCCGAGGTGCGCGGCCATGCCCCTCACCTGGGACTTGTAGAGCGACGCTATGGGGAGGACGTCGGCGGCCCCGTCGCCGTGCTTTGTGAAGTAGCCTATGAGCGACTCGCTCCTGTCGCTGGTTCCCGCGACGATCGCGCGCTCCGCGTTGGCGTGGTGGTAAAGCAGGCACATCCTGATTCGCGCCCTGGCGTTGCCCAGCGCGCGCCTGCCGCCGCCGGCGTGGCGCGCAAGCTCGCGCGCGATCGGCGCGATGTCTACCGTGCGGTGCGCAATCCCGAGGCCCTCGGCGACGCGCAGCGCGTCCGCGGTCTCGACGGCCGGCGTGACGTCCGAGTCTGGCATTATGAAGGCAGTCGTCTCGCACGCCCTGGCGCATATGGCCGCGGTGACGGCCGAGTCGAGCCCGCCGCTGAGGCCGAGCACGGCGCCCGTGGCGCGGCACGAGGCGACGGTCTCCCCCACGAGGCGGACCGCGGCGGCGGCGGCGGCCCCATAGTCGATCCGCGCGAGGGCCTCTAGGGGCCGCGCGCCCTCAGAGCTCGACGTAGATGCCGTCCTCTCTCTCCTCGACCCTGTACGTCTTGAGGCTGACGCCCTTGAGGTAGTCTAGCAGCCTGCCGGTCCTTATGTCATAGTGCCAAAAGTGGAGGGGGCACTCTACCACGCCGTCCTTGACCTCGCCTGGCGCTATCGAGCCGTCCTGGTGCGCGCACGTCGCCTCGAGGGCGTGCAGGCCGCCGTGGTTGAAGACGGCCACCTTTGTGCCCCCCACGTCAAACTCGGCGCCGGCGTCCCTGGCCACGGCGCCCCTCTCGGCGACCTTGACCCATCCCATCGGCCCGCCGCGCGCGGGCCGGCCCTTATAAGCACGACGGGGGCGGCGCGCGGGCGCGCGGCCCACGGTATTTAACTAGGGGCGCGCGCGCGGCCCGCCGATGGCCTCAAGGATGGCGGCCGTGGCGTTTGCCCTGCTGCTCCTCGTCCCCGCGCACGCGCTGGGGCAGTCGGCCGACCGCATCATCGTGGACCGCGACCTCGGCGAGCTCGGCAGGGGCGGCCACCTGATGGTCCACGGCACGCTGGCCTCGCCGGGGGCCGGCCAGTTCGTCATTGTCCAGGTGTCAAACCCGCGCGGGGACCTCTGCTCGATACAGCAGCTCCGGCCCCTGCCCGGCGGGCCGTTCGTGACGGCGCCCGTGCCGCTGCGCGGCCCGCTCTGCGGCGTCGACGGCGAGTACGAGGTGCGCATATTCCACGGCGAGCACTCGCACTCGTCCTCGTTCACGCTCTCCGGCGCGGCCGCGCCGGCGCCGGAGGGCGACGCGCTGCTCGCCGCAGCGCAGGGGGCCTTTGAGGCGCGCATAGCGCGCACGCAGGGCATCGACACGGCGCCGTTCACGGAGCTTGCGGCCAACCTCGCCACGGCCGACGCCTTTGAGACCGTCTACGCAAACCTGCTCGGCGCCTCCTTTTCCGACTCTACCCTTGACGGCCTGGACGTGACGCTGCGCCGCGCCGCCGCCGGCGCGCTGGGCGAGATCGCGGACCTCGAGGGCGAGTCGGCCATAGACGCCGGCGCGGCGACGAGGATGAGGGAGCTCGTCTACGCGTCGATATTCCGCCACGAGACCGGCGAGGCGCGCCTGTCCGCCGAGAGGATGAACGCCGCGTACGCCGCGGCCCTCGAGGCCTCGCCGGCCCCGGCGGCCGCGCCGGCGCGCCCGCCGACCTTTGAGGAGCTAGAGTCGACGCTCCTCTCGCTCATGCAGCGCAGCGGCTCGATACTCTCAAAGCAGGTCAGATCAGAGCTCGCCACGACGCTCTCGCGCGGGACCGCGCCCATAGTCGCCGACGAGCTGCGAACGATGCTCGACGTGCTCACGCACGCGCGCTACCTCGACATCGTCGAGCGCAAGGAGGACCGCCTCCACTCGCTCATAGGCTCCGAGTGGAGGGCCGTCCGGACGCAGGTGACGTCCGCGTCCACCGTCGAGGCGACCGTCTCGCTGGCAAACCGGACCGCGCCGCTCTACGACGCGGCCATGCTGCTTCGCGACCTCGACAGGGTCGAGGACTTTGTCGGGGCCGAGGGGGCCGGCGAGCTCGCCGTGATACTGCGGCCCGAGTGGGAGGCCCTGCGCTCGAGGATCACGTCCGCGTCCTCCGTCGAGGCGATCCTCGAGAGGGCCGCGGACATACGCGGCATGAAGGCGGCCTTTGAGGTGTCCTCCAGGCTGGAGCAGGTCATCAGGCTGACGCGGGCCAACGGCCTCGAGACGGACGTGACGCGCCAGTGGCCGGGCCTCCTCGAGAGCGCGCGCGCGGCCGACTCGCTTGACGGCCTCCTTGACGTCGTGAGCCGCTTTGAGGGCTCGATCTCCTCGCTGCGCGAGGCGCGCAACCCGCTGGCCTCCCTCGAGCTAGAGTACAGGTCGCTGCGCGCCAAGGCCGAGCAGCAGTCCGACAGGGCGGCCCTGGCGAGCATCACCAACGCGCTTAGCATACTCGACCTGGCCCAGAGGCTCTCGGAGGGCAACCCGCCGGCGGCGCGCCTGGACAGGGTCGAGGTCCTCCTAGCGTGGGTCACGCAGGAGGCCGGCGTGATAGCGCAGCGTCTCGACTCGTACGACGAGGCCGACGTGAGGCAGAGGGCCGCGCGCGTGCTAGAGCGGGCCAACTCGCTTGAGAACCTCGCCGAGCTGGGCCTGCGCACAAAGAGGTTCGTGCCGGGCTACTCGGACTATGTCGACGAGGTCAAGGAAAAGGTCTCGCGAGCGCGCGAGCTCGTCATATCCGGCGAGCTGCGCCTGGCCGACGACCTCGTGCGCAACGCGATAGCCGAGTGGAACGAGGTCGACGCGGCGTACCGCGACAACCCGCCGACGGGCGAGGACTATGGCCTCGTCGACATCCGCAAGCGCGAGTACACAAAGCACGTCGACGCGCTGCAGGCCGTCGCCGGCAGGTTCCTCGTCGCCGGGACCGACGAGGCGCGCGAGCTGGGCCGCATGCTCGACAGGGCCTCCGAGTTCACCGACCACGGCAACTTTGTCGACGCGCAAGAGTGGGTCACGCGCGCATACGAGTACGCGCAGGACCACCTCAACGAGGAGCACAACAGCGTCATATTCAACCTGGAGCGCGACGACGGCCTGCGTACGTGGACCATAAACGGCTTTGTCGAAAAGCAGGCCTTTGACCGGCGCGAGGACATCACCGTGACGGTCCTGCACGCCAACAGCACGGTTTACGACACGCTGGAGTTCAGCGACACGAGGCACGGCGAGTTCTCGATACCGTGGAGCGGCCCGAGCGAGCCGGGCATTTACGTCGCCGAGCTCCTCTACCGCGACGCGCTCTCGGCCAACATCGTCTACATACCGTACGACCCCGGCACGCGCGCCGAGCAGGAGAGGCGCAGCGAGCTCTCCGGCGGGCCCGGCCTGATCGCCGCGTCGCGCGACCTCTTTGACCTGCGCGAGTTCATGCGCGGGTTTGGCGGCGAGCGCTACCAGGCAAACATCGGGCGCATAGACCCCGTCGTGGCCGACGCGCAGGAGGCAGTCGACGACCGCGACGAGGACGAGGCCCGCTCAAAGGTCTCCGAGCTGCGCGCCCTCATAGAGCGCTACCTGCCGCAGCGGTCCCCCGAGGCGGCGATCCGCGTCGACTACTCGGCCGGCTCGCTCCTAATAGAGGGGGCCGTCAAAAAGTCGATCGCCTTCCCCGAGGACCTCTATGTCGACATTTTCGACCAGTCCGGCGTGCTAGTCACGACCGTAGCGCTGACTGACGACCGCGAGGGCGCATTTTCGCAGACGGTCGCGAGGTCGTTTGACCCCGGCACGCACGTCGCGCTGCTGTCGTTCCACGACCTGCGCGTCTCGGACTTTTTCAGCGTGGGCCGCTGAGCGCGCCGGCGACGAGGCTCCCCAGGCGCCGCGCGGCCAGCAGCGGGTGCGAGGCGGCCATGCGCGCGAGGTACCCGAGGCCAAAGTCGCCCCTCACAAAGTCCAAAAACTCGTCGGCCGAGAGGGCGCG
>RKSK01000080.1 GCA_007570915.1 Cenarchaeum sp. | reverse complement strand
CCTCGTGGCCATAGCCGCCGTCAGGCTGGACAACCCGTTTGGCTCTAGCACGATAGTCACAAAAGGAATGCTGGACATGGCAAAAATAGACGCGTGGAACGCGGCATCAAAAAAGGGCATTTACACAAGATTGTGCAAAGAGTACGCGGGGGCCATAATAAGGCGCGAAAACGTCGCCAAGTGGAGCGGAAGGGCGACGCTCGTGGGCCAGGTCGCCCTGGGCACCGGGGTCGTCCTGGCCGCCGTCGCGTCGGCAGGGCTGTTCTGGGCATAGGCGCGCATTCTGGCTGCCGCGCGGCGGGCGCGGCGCGGCGGCGGGTGCCAGGTTTTCGCGGCGGGCCGGAGGCGCGCGGCCCCTGCGCGGCGGCGCCCAAATTTAATATAGTTGCGCCCGTGCAGCCGCGCGCAGACGGGCCGATGCTTGCGATCTTTGACGTCGAGGGAGTCCTCTTTGACGCCGAGTACCTCCCCGTGCTAGCCGAGGAGCGCGGCAGGGAGGACGAGATATGGGAGATCACGCGGCGCGGCATAGAGGGGACCATAGACTGGGAGGAGGGCCTGCGCAAGAGGGTAGAGCTCCTGCGCGGCATCGACTATGGCACGTGCGAGCGCATAGCCGGCGCGCTGCCCATAATGACCGGCGCGCGCGAGCTCTGCGGCGCGCTCAAGGGCGCGGGATGGCGCCTCATGGCCGTCTCGGGCGGCTTTACGATAATGACGGACCGCCTCAAGCGCGAGCTCGGCCTCGACGTGGTCCTCTCCAACGAGCTCGTCTTCCAGGACAACCAGCTTGACGGCGTGCGCATAAAGGTCGGCTCGGACAAGGCGTTCGCCGCCGCCGAGGCGATCGCGTCCATGGGCGAGCGAAAGGAGGACACCGTGGCCATAGTCGACGGGGCCAACGACATCAAGCTCTTTGACGTGTGCGGCCTGGGGATCGCGTTTCGCGCGCAGGACATCGTGAGGGAGCGCGCCGACGCCGTGCTCGAGGAGAAGGACCTCGCCGGCGCGCTGCGCGTCATAAACGAGCGCTACGGCACGTCGATCTCCGCGAGCGCCAAGGGGTAGGCGACGCCCATGGACGCGCGCGAGATCCGCATCGCCGCCGTGCGCGTCGACGGCGAGGTCGCGCGCGGCGCGAACCTGGGCGAGGCCCTCGCGCGCTCGGGTGCGCGCGTCGCCGACGGCGACATTGTCGTCGTCACGCAAAAGGCCGTCTCAAAGGCCGAGGGCCGCGTCGTCGAGCTCGCCGGCGTGGCGCCGTCGGCCCTGGCCCTCGGCATCGCCTCCGAGTACGGCAAGGACGCGCGCGTCGTCGAGCTCGTCCTGTCAGAGGCGCGGCGCATCGTGCGCATGGGCCGCGGCGTGATAATAACGGAGACGCGCGGCGGCCTAGTCTGCGCAAACTCGGGCGTCGACGAGAGCAACGTCGCGCGCGGGAGCGCCGCGCTGCTGCCCGAGGACGCCGACGCGTCGGCGCGCCGCGTGCGCTCCGAGGTAGCCGCCGCGTGCGGGGCCGACGTCGGCGTCATCATATCTGACACGTTTGGCAGGCCGTTTCGCACGGGCCAGGTCGACTGCGCCATAGGCGCCGCGGGCATCGCGCCCTCGGAGGACCACGCGGGCCGGCCCGACTCGTTTGGAAGGGCGCTGCGGACCACGGACATCGCGGTCGCCGACGAGCTCGCCTCGGCCGCCGAGCTCGCAATGGGCAAGGCGCGCTCGTGCCCCATGGCCGTGATAGGCGGGACGGGCATCGCAGTCGGCGGCGGCGCGCCGGCCTCCTCGCTCCTCAGGGACGCGCGCGAGGACCTGTTCAGGTAGGGCCGCCCCAAACTATTAAAGCGCGGCCCGCGAGGCGCGCGCGCGTTGCGGCACATAAGGGCAGAGCTGCACTGCCACAACGTATTCTCCAACTTTAACGTCGGGCCCCTCGAGGCCCCCTATGACTGCAGCGTGACGGTCCGCGAGCAGCTCGACGGCGCGCTCGCCGCCGGCCTTGGCGCGATATTTGTCACAAACCACAACACGCTTGACGGGTACGCGCAGGCGCGCGAGTACGCCAGGACGCACGCGCGCCACGCGCGCATTGCCGTGTACCCCGCCGAGGAGGTCACGCTCGATGACGGCTCGCACGTCATCGCGTACGGCATATCCGAGCGCATACGGCCGCGCATGGGCCTCGGCGAGACGCTTGACGCCATACGCGCGCAGGGCGGCGTCTCCTCGGCCCCTCACCCGTTCAGCATACTCGACGCGCTGCGCGAGCGCGCCGCCGAGTGCGACATTGTCGAGGTGTTCAACAGCAACAACGCCGACGTCATATCAAACGCGCGGGCCGCGGCGTTTGCGCACGAGCGGTCCATGGTCGGCGTCGCGGGGAGCGACTCGCACGTGGCCTCGACGGTAGGCAGGTGCGTCAACGTCATCGACGCCGAGGAGGGCCTCGACGCCGCGCTCGAGGCGCTCAGGCGCGGGCGCGTCTCGATATGCGAGGCCGGCTACGCGACGGGCCGCGAGGCCATCGACCACGTGCGCTACAAGATCGAGAACTCGGCCGAGTACATCGACGAGTACATGGCCCGCTTTTACCCCAGGTCGCGCCACCTCTTCGCGCTGCTGCTGCGCGCGTTTCGCAGGTACCCCGAGAGCCGCGTGTGGTCCCTCCTCTACAGGGTCGCAGTCGCCGGCATGGCCCGCATATCGCGCAAGATAAACCTCGAGGGCCACGACGCCTCGCCGATGGCCGGACGCACGCTAGGCGGCATGGCCCGCATGGCGATCTGAGCGGCAAGCCTTGCCGCGCGGGGCCGGCGCGCGCGGCCCCCCTGCCGCCGCAGCAGGGTTTAATACGCGCGCGCCGCGGGCGGGCGGCCAGCATGGCCGACATGGACCTTGACGCGACGGGCCTCTTTTGCCCCGAGCCGGTCTTTCGCACAAAGGTCGAGATGGAGCGCATGGGGGCCGGCGCGACGATACGCGTGAGGGCCGACGACCCCGCCGCCGAGGAGGACATCACAAAGTGGGCCACGCGCCACGGCCACGAGGTCCTCTCGGCGAAGAGGGACGGCAAGGTTATCGAGCTTGAGATCAAGAAGGGCAAGTGACCATGCAGAGGGCCGCTGACTCGCAGGGCATACTAGGCAGGGTCGGCAACACGCCGCTCGTGCGCCTCGCCTCGCTGTGCTCCGGCGGCGCCGAGTTTTTCGCAAAGCTCGAGGGCCACAACCCGTTCGGCTCGGTCAAGGACAGGGCCGCGTACTGGATGGTCCGCGAGGCCGAGAGGCAGGGCCTCATAGAGCGCGGGCGCCACACGATAATAGAGCCGACGTCGGGCAACACGGGGATCGCGCTAGCCGGCATCGCGCGCCTCCTCGGCTATGGGACCGAGATCGTCATACCCGAAAAGGCCAGCGACGAGACAAAGAGGATAATACGGTCCATGGGGGCCAAGGTCCACGAGACCAGCGACGACCTCTGCCCAAAGGTCGGCGCGGGGACCGACCAGAGCATCGCGCTCGCCACGTCGATCGCGTCCAACCGGCCCGACGAGTACTACTCGCCAAACCAGTACGCAAACGAGGCCAACTTTATGGGCCACTACCGCGGGACGGGGCCGGAGCTCTGGGAGCAGACGCGCGGAAAGATCACGCACTTTTTCACGGGCGTGGGGACGGGCGGCACGATAACGGGCGTCGGGACCTACCTAAAGGAGAGGAGCCCGTCGGTGCGCATCATAGGCTGCCAGCCGCAGAGGGACCACCTCATACAGGGGTGGCGCAACTTTGACGAGTCGGCCAAGCCCGACCTCTACCTGCGGCGCGAGTCCGTCGTCGACGAGTGGGTCCACGTGAGCAACGCCGAGGCCTTTGGCGTGGTCCGCGAGATACTCGAGCGCGACCGCATGCTCGTGAGCCCGTCGTCGGCGGCCGTGTACGCGTGCATGAAAAAGCTCGGCGCCGGCGCGGGCTCGTGCGCAGTCGGCATGTTTGCCGATGACGGGCGCAAGTTTGAGAGCGTCTACGTCGGCGAGGGCGTCATGACGAAAGAGGAGTTTGACGGCGCGCTGGCCCGCTCGGAGCACAGGTCCGAGACGTTCTACTGAGACTCCGCGAGGTGCCTGTCGGCGCTGATCGCCGCCATGCAGCCAAACCCCGCCGCCGTGATCGCCTGCCTGTACTCGTGGTCGTGCACGTCGCCGGCCGCAAAGACGCCCTCGACGCTCGTCCTCGCGCCGCCGCCGACAACGACATAGCCGCGCGCGTCAAGCTCGACCTGCCCCCTAAAGAGGGCCGTGTTGGGCTCGTGGCCGACGGCGACAAAGACGCCCCCCGCCTCGAGGTCGCGCTCGGCGCCTGACGCGTCGCGCAGCGTCACGCGCTCGACGCTCGGGTCGCCCGATATCCCGGCGACCGTCGTGCTTAGGACCATGGAGACCTTTTCGTCGGCCATCGCCCTCTCTTGCATTATCCTGCTCGCGCGCAGCTCGCCGCGCCTGTGGACCAGGTGGACCCTGCTTGCGAACTTTGTGAGGAACGTGGCCTCCTCCATCGCCGAGTCCCCGCCGCCCACGACGACGAGGTCCTTGCCCCTAAAGAACGGCCCGTCGCACGTCGCGCAGTACGACACGCCCCTGCCGGCGAGCTCCGCCTCGCCGGGCACGCCGAGCTTGCGCGGGCTCGCGCCCGTGGCTATTATCACCGCCCTGGCGGTGTACTCCTCGGACGCCGTCATTATCCGAAACGGCCGGCGCGAAAAGTCGACGTTGGTCACCTCGTCGTCTATGATTTTCGTGCCCATCCTCTCGGCCTGCGCGCGCATCTCGACCATGAGGTCTGGCCCCATTATCGCGTCGCGAAACCCCGGATAGTTCTCGACCTCTGTCGTGTTCACGAGCTGCCCGCCCGGCAGCAGGCCAGAGAGGATTAGCGTGTCGCGCCGCGCGCGCGAGCAATAGATGCCGGCCGTGTAGCCGGCCGGCCCGGCCCCGATGATAACGACGTCAAATGAGGTCCTCTTGGCCTCGCGCCGGCGGCGGCGACGTGGCCGCAGTCGAGGACGCCCACGCGGGAGAGCACCTGCGCGAGGGCGACGCGAGGATGCGCGCGGCGATCGAGGGG
>RKSK01000101.1 GCA_007570915.1 Cenarchaeum sp. | reverse complement strand
GGGCGCAGCCGCGGCGTTAAACACTTAATACCTTTTTCACACCAGTGTGCCGCAGTTGGCCAACGCGGAAAGTCGCAAGTTCACCACAGGATCACGCGCTCGCATGCAGGGGATGCCCGCTCCGCGGCATGTGGGCTTGCCCGTCCCGCCACTGCCCAGGCGCCAAACCGTGTCGCAGAGTGAAATGGCCGCGCCTGCATTTGGCTGGCCTTTCCTTTGCCGTCCCAAAAGGCGCCATGCCGAGCATGCGGTTCTGCTTGCCTCATCACGCCGCAACAACGCCGGCCTGCCAATGGTCGCCAACAGAGCCCCTGTTTCCCTAAATGACATTGGGCATGCCCATGGAGGAGCGTGAGTTGGGGGGGATTGAGGGCCTTCAGGGCTGGCTGTCGCGCGATGTCTTTGCTCGCACAAAAAGCCCGCGCAAGGCTGCGGGCAGGGCACTGGGAACGCTTGTTGAGATCATGGCATATTACGTCCTGCTTTCCTGGGGCTTGCGGGACTCAATATCCATCGAGACGCGAACAGTGTCTTCCCTGCAAAAGATACGGGACGGCAGGGGTAACCACATGGGAATTATCTATGATGACTACAACAAACCAACCATAGGCCCGTATGACCACATGGTTTCCCGCATCGTAAAATCCAGCGACCCGAAAACCCTGTCTAAATTCATAATGAGCGTTGGAATCATGAGCAACCACGGCAACTGGATTACCTCGTCCAAGCCCAACAAGGAGCTAAGAGTACTGCAGCAATCATATGATTGGCTGCTGTTTCTGACCGATCGGGGCCTAACTTGCTTTGTGGAGGAGGCAATAATGTCGGGGCAATACCCGGCAACCCAAAGCGCGTTTTATTCAAGCCACACAAAAGAAAGTAGGCAAAACCCGTTTACAAAGTCCAACATGGATTACGATGCGCACATTGAGCTGGTTTGCTATTTCACACAAAACATGTTACGTGCGGAGGGGTGGCTTGACGCCATGTCCCTGCACAAAAGGCCGCTCGGTGACCTAAAGCGGCAGGTGTGGGAGCTGCGGGGAAATGCGTGGGCGCAATGACGGCGGGCGCACGATAATCACCGGCAAGAAGGACTGGGGGACGCCGCAGGTCTACGTGGACGCGGTGAGGCGGTTTTTCGGGGGGAGCATATGCCTTGACCCGTGCTCTGGGCGCCACTCGATAGTGCACGCCGACGTCGAGTTTTCGCTCCCGCGGCAGGACGGCCTGTCGCTAGAGTGGGACTATCCGAGAATATACGTAAACCCGCCCTACGGGATTGACAGGGGGAGGGGGACGAGGATCGGCGACTGGCTGCAAAAGTGCGCCGACGCGAGCGCAAGGCACGGCTCGGAGGTCCTTGCGCTGGTCCCCGTGGCGACCAACACGGGGCACTGGAAGCGGCATGTCTTTGGGAGCGCGGACGCCGTCTGCTTTTTGGGCGACACGAGGCTGCGCTTTCTCGTTGACGGCAGGGAGGGCGGGGTCGGGGCGCCCATGGCGTGCGCGATGGTGTGCTGGAGCGGGAGGTACCGGAGGTTCCTCGGGGTCTTTGCGCCGCACGGCGCCGTCGTCGACCTGCGCCACCTAAAGCGAAGCCGGCGGCCCTCAAGGCGCCGCCGCGCCTCCTGACCGGCGGGCGCCGCCCCGCGCGGCCCCAACGGATTAATAGGCGCGCCGGCGGCCCGCGGCGCATTGCCCCCGCAGCCGCAGCGCCTATCGGAGTGCTTTCCGTCGGGCTTTGAGCCCAGGAAAACGCAGGCGGAGATCATGTCAAGGATCGACGACGCGCTCTCCTCTGGCCACCGCCACATCATCCTGTGCGCTCCGACGGGCGTGGGCAAGAGCCACGTCGCGATGGCCTTTGCGCGCGCGATGGGCACCTCGCACACGCTCACGGCCCAAAAGATACTGCAGGACCAGTACACGGACGACTTTGCGTGGGCGCTTCCGCTCAAGGGCAAGTCCAACTTTCCGTGCGTCGTGCTCTGCGACAAGTCCGCAGTCGACCCCGCCGCCGGGTGGGACGCGTCGGTCTCGTGCTCGCGCGCGAGCTGCTCGTGGACAGAGAGCGACCACGGCAGGAAAAAGACCGTCACGTGCGAGCACAAGCCAATGCCCTCCCAGTACGCGGTGAGCGGAAGGGGGACAGAGGCCGAGTCTGTCGCGCCGCTGGCGCAGGGGACGGTCTGCCACTATTACGACCAAAAGTACCGCGCGCTCAACGCGTCGCACACCGTCTTTAACTATGCGGCGTACTTTTTGACGCGCAAGTACCCGCCGTCCGGCGCCGCCGAGATGCTGCGGCGCAGGTGCATTGTCGCCGACGAGGCCCACGAGATAGAGGACCAGCTCATAGACATGGTGGGCATGGACATATACCGCTCGCACCTCTCGGACGTCAACCTGAGCATGTCGAGCTACTCCACGGACGACATTGACGGCATAAAGCGCATGGTCGAGGCCGCCGCCGACGCCTACCACAGGGAGGTCCGCGACCTCGAGGACGCGCACGGGGGCTCGATGACGCCGGCCGCCGCCGAGCGCGTGGCCAGGTTTAGGCGCAGGCGCGAAGGCCGACTATGCGGCGGTCTACTCGGAGGTGTCCAGGATACTCGCCTCGCACGCCGGCGAGAAGGGCCTCGTACTCACCTCTCGCAAGGACCAGTGCGACGCGCTCGCCGCGCACGTGCGCTCCGAGGCCGGCCCCGAGGCCGCCGCGCGCCTGAAAATAGTCCACAACGACACGGGCGAGGAGCGCGAGCGCACGCTCGCGGCCCACGCGAAGGACGGCGGGCCGAGCGTGCTCGTCTCGCCGTCGCTGTGGTACGGCGTGGACCTCAAGGGGGACCTCTCGCGCTTCCAGGTGATCATAAAGGCCCCCTACCTCTCGCTAGGCGACAGGCGCACGAGGGCAAAGATGGAGCGCAGCGACGCGTGGTACAAGTACGCCTCGCTCACAAAGCTCCTGCAGGGCATGGGCCGCTCGGTCCGCGACGCCGACGACCACGGACGCCGCGCTGCTGCGTGTCGAGGACCTTGCCGCGCCTGCCCGATATGACCGTCGCGACGTTGCCTATCATGTCCTGCGGGACGCGGACCTCTATGGCGAGGACCGGCTCGAGCAGCGTCGGGCTCGCCATGAGCGTGGCCCCCATGCACGCGCGCCGCGACGCCGGCCCGAGCTGCGCGAGGCCGCGGTGCGCGGGGTCCTCGTGGGGCACAAAGTGCGTGAAGACAAACTTGCAGTTGCGGACCTGCTCGCGCGCTAGCGGGCCCTCCTTCATCACGTCGTCAAAGCCCGAGAGTATCGAGTCGGTCGACTCTTGTATGAACTGGACGCCCTTTGTCGCGTTTATCATCACGTTCCCGCGCGTGTCAAAGCGCATGACGTTCTTGGCCGTGTCCGGCTCCCAGCCGAGCTCGCGCAGCATCCGCGCGACCTCCTTCTTGTCCTTCATCTCCGAGAGCGTCCCGTCGCGTATGCGCTCGGCGATCTCGTCCTCGAGCGGCTCTACCCTCATGAATATCTTGTTGTGCCTGTTGGGCGACTTTGACATGACGGCCTCGCACGAGCCGCGGACAGTCTCGCGGTAGTTGATTAGCGGCGGCGACGTGACTATCTCGACCTTGTTCTCGGCGATCAGGGTCGTGGCTATGTCGAGGTGGAGGACGCCCATGCCCGCGATGATCGTCTCGCCGCTCTCCTCGTTTATCTTGACGACGAGGTTGGGGTCCTCGATCGTGAGGCGCTTTAGCACGTCGACGAGGCGCGGGAGGTCCTTTGGGTGCTTGGGCTCTATGGCTATCTGCACGACCGGCTCCGAGACGTACTTTATGCCCTCAAAGACGTTGATCCCCTTTACGCTCGAGAGCGTCTGGCCAGCCCTGACCTCCGTGAGGCCCAGGAGCGCCGGTATGTTGCCGGCGCCGAGCTTGCCGACCTGCTCGCGCTGGTTTCCCATGAAAAAGTTGACCGACTGGACGCGGCCCTCGCGCCTAGAGTCGATGATGTTGACCGTGTCGCCGTCGCTTATCGTCCCCGAGAAGAGCCTGCCGATCGCCACGGGGCCGGCCGCGGGGTCGAGCGCCATGTTGACTATCATCATGACGGCCGGCCCGGACTCGTCGCAGTTTACGATCGCCTTGCCGATGTCCGAGTCGAGGTCGCCCTTCCATATCTTTGGCACGCGGTACCTTTGCGCGACGTGCGGGGGCGGGTGGTGCTTTACGACCATGCCGAGTATCGCGTCGGCTATGGGGACGCGCTCGGCGAGGGCCTCGACGCTGCCGCCCTTTTCGTACGCGGCGTAAATGTCCTTGAACGAGGCGCCCTTTTCCCTCATGATGTCAATGTTGAACCCCCAGCGGTCCTTCGCCGAGCCAAAGGAGACGCTGCCGTCCTGTATGGACACCTTCCACTTTTCCCTGTACTCGGGCTCGGCGTACGTGTCGATGAGCGAGTTAAAGTTCTTGACTACTGACGCGAGCGTCTCTTGCATCTTTTCGGGCGTGAGGCGCAGCTCCTTTATGAGGCGGTCGATCTTGTTGATGTAGAGGACGGGCCTCACGCGCTCCTCGAGGGCCATGCGCGTGACCGTCTCGGTCTGCGTCATTATGCCCTCGACCGCGTCGCAGACGACGACGGCCCCGTCTATGGCCCGCAGGCTGCGTATGACCCTGCCGCTAAAGTCGACGTGGCCCGGCGTGTCTATCATGTTGATGACGTACTCGTCGCCGCCCTTCGCGTAGGAGAGCGTGACGTTTGCCTGCACGATCGTGATGCCGCGGTCCTGCTCCTGCTTCATCGAGTCGAGGGCCAGGGCCTTGCCGGCCGCCGAGGGCGCGATGATCCCCGAGTGCGCAAGGAGGCTGTCGCTCATCGTCGTCTTGCCGTGGTCCACGTGCGCTATGACGCCAAAGTTGCGGATGCGCTCCTTGTCGCTGATCGTCTTTAGGACCTGCTCGGTAGACTTGTACTTCAACCG
>RKSK01000019.1 GCA_007570915.1 Cenarchaeum sp. | reverse complement strand
GCATCGAGGAGAGGATCGTCGCCAGCGTCGCGTTTACGCGCGTGCCGAGGCACGCGTGGACCACGACGACGCCCTCGGAGCGGCACGACTCGGCCACGATCGTCGACGGGTCCGGCGCGGCAAATGGCGCGCGAGCCATGGCCCTTGAGGCCACCCTGCCCTCCACGCCCGCCGAGCGTGTGCGGAACGCGCCTGCGCGGCGGGCCGTCTCGGCGTCGACGGGGATGTTCTCGCCCTCCCAGTACGGGACCGTCATCCCGCCTGACCTGTGCGGCTCGACGTTGACGCGCAGGTCCTTTTCATCGACGTTGAGTATGCGCCACCGCATGCCGCGCAGGACAAATATGTTGTCGCGGCTGCAGCGCAAGGCCCACGAGGTGGTGCGCAAGCACGTCAAGCGCGCCGTGGTGCATGGGCTGCTCCTCCATCGAGCCCTCGCGCGCCCTGTCGAGTATGGCGCGCGCCTCCATGTAGTCGTCGGCGTCCGGCGCGACTATGATCCCTCGGGCCGGCCCGGACCCCGCGTGCCGGCTGCGCCCAATCCTCTGGACCATGCGCGAGACCTGCCGCGGCGAGCCATAGTGCATGACAAGGTCCACGGAGCCGATGTCGAGGCCGAGCTCGAGGGACGACGTGCACACGACGATCCCGCCCCTCCCCTCGCGCAGGGACGACTCGCTCTCCTCGCGCACGCCGCGCGAGAGCGAGCCGTGGTGCAGGTCTATCGGGACGCCGGCGGCCCTCTCGCGGAGAAGGGCCGCGAGGAGCTCGGCCTCGCCGCGCGTGTTTGTGAACAGCAGGACCGGCGAGGAGCGGGCCGCCGGCGCGGCGAGGCGCGCGATCTCGTCGGCGACGCTCGGCAGGCCCCCCTCGACGAGGACGACGTCCACGTCGTAGCGGCGCCTCGAGCGGTCCCTCACTATGCGGCACTTGCGCGACGCGCCCGAGACGAGCTTTGCGGCCTCGCCGGCGTTGCCGACCGTCGCCGAGAGGCCGACGCGCGTGAGCTCGCGCGACGAGTTTAGCGCGAGGCGCTCGAGGCTGAGGGAGAGCTGCGCGCCGCGCTCGCTTGGGAGGAGCTCGTGGACCTCGTCGATGACGACCCACTCGAGCTCCGAGAGGGCCGCGAGCATGCGCTCCTGCGAGAGCATGACGACGAGCGTCTCGGGCGTCGTTATGAGCACGTCCGGCGGGCTTGCGGCCATCCTGCGGCGGGCCGACTGCGGCGTGTCGCCGTGGCGTATGGCCATCGTCAGTCCCGCCGAGTCGGCGTATCGCCCTATCCTCCTAAAGACGTCCTTGTTGAGCGCGCGCAGCGGCGTGACATAGAGGACCTTTGTGCGCCCGTCCCTCCTCGTGCGCGACGCGCGCGCAAATATGGGTATGACCGAGCACTCTGTCTTGCCCGAGCCCGTCGGCGCTATGACGAGCGTGTCGCGCCTCTGCGCTATGACGGGAACCGCCTTTTTCTGTATCGGCGTAAGGCTGCCAAACCCCAGCGAGGCGAACGCCGCGGCGAGGCGCTCCTCAGCCGGTCCCCTTGCCCGCGTTTGCCCGCCTCGACCTCTCATAGGCCATGGCCCCCACCAGGCCGGCCGCAAAGATTACCACGGCTAGCACGGGTATAGCGTCGAATATCCCCGCCATTCTGCGGCGCGCGCGCGCGCGGCAAGTTAAATATCTTGGGCAGGGTCGTCGCAGAGGCCGGCCTCCCCCACGCGGTACGCAAACCCCGCGGACGACCCCGGGAGCGTCACCGTGCCCAGGCGGCGCGGGCCCGCGCCGGAGAGGCGCACGCGCGCGTGCGCAAACTGCCTTATCGACGCCTGCAGGTTCTCGCGCTCGACGCCCCCAAACTCCCTGACCATGTTGGTGACGAGGACGGGGATTGACCTGCGCAGCGCAAGGCGGGCGAGGTCGCGCATGTGGGCCATAAACAGCTCGTTCTTTTCTGGCACCTGCGCCTCGCGCCCGTACTCTAGCGAGAAGAGGTCAGTCACGCTGTCGACTATGGCGAGGTCCGCGCCGCCGCCGGAGATCGGCGCGACCGCGGCGGCCTGCTCGGCGACGCTAGTCGCGCGGACCACGCCGAGGCGCTCAAGGGCCGAGGCCGGCGCGCCGGCGGCGCGCAGCATGGCGAGCACGCGCGCGGGCCTAAACTTGCCCGTCGTGTCGACGAGGACCGCGCTTCCCCCCCGCGCCAGGCAGGCCGCGGCGGCCTGCTTGGCCAGCTGCGTCTTGCCCGAGCCGGCCGGCCCGTAGACGTCCGTTATGGCCCCCCCTCCGAGGCCCCCCCCAAGGAGGGAGTCGAGGCGCGCAAACCCCGTCGGCTCGGCCATGGGGGCGCGCGGCGAGCCGCCGCTTAAACCGGTTGCGCCGGATTTGCGTAAAGGCTTTTAACCTACCACGGCCCCCCACCCGCGCAAGTGATGGCATAGTGTCGTCGACAGAGGGAAAGCGCCCGCTCTCCACGCTGCAGCGGTGCACGAAAAAGCGGGTCACCGTCAGGCTCAAGAACGAGACCGAGTACCAGGGCAGGATGGACAGCGTCGACACGTACATGAACCTCATAATGACCGACGCCAGGGAGCTCCGCGAGGGGAGGCCCGTGGCGAACTATGCGCGGGCCATACTCCGCGGCAACAACGTGCTCTTCATAAAGCTGGAGAAGGACCTCTAGGCCCGGGTGCGCTCTTGGCGCGTGGATACCTGTTCACCTCGGAATCCGTGACGGAGGGCCACCCCGACAAGATATGCGACCAGGTCTCCGACGCCCTCGTCGACGCGTTCATCGCCGGGGACCCCGACTCGAGGGTGGCCGTCGAGGCGATGATAACGACGGGGTTTATCGCGGTCGCCGGCGAGGTGACCACGCGTGCCGGAATCGGCGAGGCCGAGCAGGAGGGGATCGTCCGCAGGGTCGTGCGCGACATCGGGTACGACGACCCAGCCCTCGAGTTTGACGCCGACTCTTGCAAGGTGGACATGAGGCTCCACCCGCAGAGCCCGGACATCAGCCGCGGCGTCACGGCCGGCGACGGCGGCGAGCAGGGGGCCGGCGACCAGGGCCTCATGTTCGGGTACGCGACGGACGAGACGCCGGAGCTCATGCCGCTGCCCATAATGCTCGCGCACGCCATGACGCGGCGCCTTGCCTCCCTGCGCAAGTCCGGCGAGGTTTCGTGGATCCGCCCCGACGGCAAGTCGCAGGTGTCAGTCAGGTACGAGGGCGGGAGGCCCGCGGGGATAGAGGCCGTCGTCGTCTCCACGCAGCACGCCCCCGGCGTCACAAACGGGGAGATCAGGGACACCGTGGTCTCCAGGGTGATAAGGCCCGCGTGCGGCGCGCTCTGGCGCGACGGCATTGACATCCACGTAAACCCCACGGGCAAGTTCGAGATAGGCGGCCCGCACGGCGACGCGGGCCTCACGGGGAGAAAGATAATCGTCGACACCTACGGCGGTTTTGGCAGGCACGGCGGCGGCGCGTTCTCCGGCAAGGATCCCTCAAAGGTTGACCGCTCGGCGTGCTACATGTGCCGCTATGTCGCAAAGAACATCGTCGCCGCGGGCCTTGCCGCGCGCTGCGAGGTCCAGGTCGCGTACGCCATAGGCGTCGCCGAGCCCGTGTCGCTCATGGTCAACGCGTTTGGGACCGAGAGCGTCCCCGAGACGCGCATAGAGGAGCATGCTCGCGAGCTCTTTGACATGAGGCCGTCTGCGATAATATCGAGGCTTGACCTCAAGAGGCCGATATACGCGCAGACGGCGGCGTACGGCCACTTTGGGCGCGACGGCGACGGGTTTACGTGGGAGCGCACGGACATGGCCGGCGAGCTGCGCCGCGCCGCGGGCCTATAGCATGGACCGCAGGCCCATAAAGCCCATGCGCGCGGCCCTCCTGAGGCGCGCGTGGTCGCCCACAAAGCCGCCGGCGAGCAGCGCCAGCTCGTCGAGGTCATAGGGCGCGCGCGCGCTGCGCGCGGCCTCGCGAATGGCCGACTCCATCGGCACCGCGCGGAGGCGCGCGCCGCCGGCCAGCGCCCCCGCAAGGCGCCTGTACGTGACGCGTTCCGGCCCGACCAGGTCCAGCGTGCGCCTCGAGCCGGGCCTCATGGCCTCGCCTGCGAGGACGGCGCACGCGTCGTCTATGTGGACCGGCTGCATGGCGTACCTGCCCGTGCCGGGCACGGCCACGCGGCCGGCGCGCGCCATGCGGCGCACCTTTGAGCTCAGCGCGTCCCCCCTCCCCATGATGTACGAGGCCCGAAATATCGCGTGCGCGATTCCCGACCGAGAGATTGCGCGCTCGGCGGCCATCTTTGAGGCAAAGTAGGCCGTCGCGCGCGAGTCGGCCCCCAGGCCACTGACAAAGACGATCTTGGGGACGCGCGCGCGGCGGCACGCGCGGACGGCCTCCTCGGCCAGGGCCGCGTTCTGCGAGTAGCCCCCCTGGCCAGAGTGCCTCCCCACGCCGGCAAGGTGCACCATTGCGCGGCACGCGCGCAGCGCACGGGCCGCGCGCGCCGACGCCCACGGGCCGGCCACGACGGTCTCCGTGGCGCGGGCCGCGAGCGGGCGCCTCGTGAGGCAGACGGCCCTGATCCCCCTGCGCGCCAGGTGCCGGCGCAGGTTGCGGCCCACGTACCCCGACGCGCCGGTCACGGCAACGCTGTCGCGCATGCGCGCCGCGCCGCGCAGGATCGCTTTAAAGCCTGCCCGGGGGGCGCTAAGAGATATTACACAACGGCCCTGGCGCCGCGGCGATGGGCGGCAAGGGGATGCGAACGGGGTTCACGACGGGGGCGGCCGCCGCGGCGGCCGCGAGGGCGTGCATGTCTAGCATCGCCTCGCAGTCCCGCACGGGCGCCGTGGACGTCCCCCTTCCGCGCGGCGGCTCGCTGCGCATACGCGTCGCGTCGTGCGAGTTTTCGCATAACAGGGCGCGCTGCTCGGTGATAAAGGACGGGGGCGACGACCCCGACGTCACCCACGGCGCCGAGATTTCCGTCGAGTGCGAGCTGGCCGGCGCGGCCGGGGCGGTCGAGGTGCTCGGGGGCGAGGGCGTGGGGACGGTCACAAAGCCCGGCCTGGGCCTCGAGATTGGCGCGCCGGCGATAAATCCCGTCCCGCGCAGGATGATCGAGGGCGGCGTGCGCGAGGCCGGCGCGCGCGCGCTCGCGCGCAGCGGCGTCAGGGTGACGGTCTCGGTGGCAAACGGGGCCGAGATCGCCACGAAAACCGACAACCCGCGGCTCGGCATAGTCGGCGGCATATCGATACTCGGGACCAGCGGGATCGTCGTGCCCTTTTCGACCGCCGCGTTTGCCGCCTCGGTACGGCAGGGCATCGGCGTCGCAGCCGCGATGGGCGAGGTGGAGGTGGCCCTGACCACCGGGGGGCGCAGCGAGGAGGCCGCCAGGGGCCTCGCGGGCCTGCGGGACCACTGCTATGTGCAGATGGGCGACTTTGCGGGGTATTCCGTGCGCGAGTGCGCGCGCGCGGGGATTCGCCGCGTGCGCATATTCGGGTTTGTCGGCAAGATGGCAAAGCTCGCCGCCGGCGCCAAGCAGACGCACGTCAAGGGCTCAAAGGTCGACACCGCGCTCCTCGCGCGCATCGCGCGCGAGTGCGGCGCCGGCGACGGGGCCGCCGGCGAGATCGCCGCCGCAAACACCGCGCGCCACGCCGGCGAGATCGCGCAGGCCCACGGTATTGCGGGGTTTTTTGAGGGGATCGCCAGGCGCGCGCAGGCCGAGATGGAGGGCCACGGCGGGGGCAACGTCCGCGTTAGCGTCACGCTGCTCGGCTTTGACGGGGGCGTCCTGGCCGAGTGGCCCCGCGAATAGGATATTATACCAACGCGCCGCGGCCCGCGGCGTGGAGCGCGTCGCCATAGTCGCAATCACCAGGGGAGGCCTGGCCACGGCCCGCCGCATATCCTCGCTGCACCCGTCATGGTCGGTTTATGCGCCCTCAAAGCTTGACGACGGGCAGGGGGGCGTGTCGTGGTTTGGCGGGCCGGCCGCCGAGAGGGTGGGCGGCCTGTTTGCCTCGATGGAGGCGCTCGTGTGCATATTCTCGCTGGGCGCCGTGATACGCCTCGTCGCGCCCCACCTGCGCGGAAAAAAGTCCGACCCCGCCGTTGTCGTGGTGGATGACGCCGGCGGCTTTGCGATAAGCGCGCTGTCGGGACACCTCGGCGGGGCCAACGCGCTTGCGCGCGACATAGCCGCGGGCATCGGCGCGGTTCCCGTCGTAACCACGGCAGCCGACGTCACCGGCACGATCGCCGTGGACATGGTGGGCCGCGACAGGGGGTGGAGGATAGACGGCGACGGGCATGTCACGCGCGTGAGCGCAATGATGGTAAACGGCGAGGCCATTGGCGTCTGGCAGGGGGCCGGCGAGCGCGGCGCGCTGGCAGGAGGCCCCCTTCCCCCAAACGTCACGGCGTACGCCAGCAGGGAGGAGCTCTGCGGGTCCGGCTGCGCCGGCGCGCTTGTCGTCTCGGACACGCTTGACGGGGCCCCGCCGATGCCCGCCGTCGTGTACAGGCCCAGGACGCTCGTGGTCGGCGTGGGGGTCCACAGGGACACGCCGGCCGCAAAGATACTCGAGTGCATCGAGGGGGCGCTCCGCGGCGCGTCGCTGAGCCCCATGTGCGTCGCGCGCCTCGCGTCGGTCAAAAAGCCCGCCGACGTCAAGGGCCTCGCAGAGGCCGCGCGCGCCCTGGGCGTCGGCCTGGAGCTCGTCGACAGGGGAGAGCTCGCCGCGGCGGGCGCGCCAAACCCCTCGCGGGTCGTGGACCGCCTAGAGGGGACGCCGAGCGTCTCCGAGGCCGCGGCGATCGTCTCGTCGCGCGGCGGGGCGCTCATCGTGGAAAAGCAGAAATACCCCCCGGACCTGACGCTTGCCGTGGCGAGGGTTGCCCAATGAGGCGCGGGATGCTCATTGTCGACAGGGGGAGCAGGGAGGCCGAGGTCAGGGCCGAGCTTGACGAGATATGCGCGCGCGCCATGGAGGGGGGCGGGTACGACTATGCGGCGTACTGCTTTTTGGAGGTCCTCCCGCCGTTCATGCCCGAGGGGCTGTCGCGCGCGCTCGACGAGGGCCTTGACACGCTCACCATAGTGCCGTACTTTTTGTACCCGGGAAAAAAGCTAAAGGTCGCCGTCCGCGACGCGATGCGCGAGCAGTCCATGACGACAACGAGGATAATAGTCACGAGGCCCATGAGGATGCACCCCACGCTCGTCAGGCTCGTGGAGAGCCGCGTGCGCGACGCGCTCAACGGCGAGGGCCTCTCCGGGGTGGACGACGCCGACGTTGACGTCCTTGTCATAGGCCACGGCAGCGTGGACCCCAACGCAAAGAGGTCCCTGGACTACCTCGTCGACAGGCTCAGGCCAAGGTACAGGAACGCGTCATACTGCCTGCTGGAGATAGAGCAGCCCGACATCGCAAGCGGCATCGCCAGGTGCGCGAGGATGGAGCCGCGCGTGCTGGTGATCGTCTTTTACTTTTTGCACGAGGGCGCGCACGTGAAGCGCGACGTGAACGCCGACCTCAGCCCCGCGCTGGAGGCCTCCTCGGGCATAGGCAAGGCGGTCGTGACGCGCCACCTTGGAACCGACCCGATGATGGTGGACCTCATACTCGAGAGGGCCGCGGAGGCCGAGACCGGTGCAAACTAGGGCGGGGCAGGCGATCGAGGACGAGAGCATGAGGATCATCGAGTCCGAGGTCGGCGACCACTGTTACCCGCCCGACGAGTGGGCAGTCGTGCGCCGCGTCATACACTCGACGGCGGACTTTGACTTTGCGCGCTCGTGCGCGATCGCGTTCTTTGGCGACGCCGTGCGCGCCGGCGCCGGCGCGCTGCGCGCGGGGGCCACGATAGTCGCCGACGTGCATGGCGTGACCGGCCTGATAGGCGCGCGCCACGTCAGGGCCCACGGCAACAGCGTGGTGTGCAGGGTCTCCGAGCCGCAGGTCGCCGAGCGCGCGGGCCGCGAGGGGACGACTCGCTCGCGCGCGGCGATGCGCGAGTCCGCCGCGGATCTTGACGGCGGCGTGGCCGTGGTGGGCAACGCGCCGACGGCCCTGCTCGAGCTCCTCGAGATGGCCCGCGAGGGCCTCGCGCGCCCCGCGCTCACGGTCGGGATCCCCGTCGGGTTTGTCTCGGCGGCAGAGTCAAAGGAGGCCCTCGCCGCCTCGGGCCTCACATGCATCACAAACTCGGGAAGAAAGGGCGGGAGCGCCGCGGCGGCCGCAGTGCTCAACGCGCTCTATGCGCTAGGCTAGCGGCGGGCGGCCGCGCGGACTGCCTCCACGAGCCCCCTCGCGCGCACGTCGCCAAAGTAGAGGTGGCCGTACGACGCGAGGACCGCGTCCTGCACAATCCCGTCGCGCCCCCCGGAGATGCCGGCGCCGGCCTCTAGCGCGTACGCCAGGGACGTGTCCTCCGGCAGCCCTTCCAGCGAGGAGTAGTGGAACTCGTGGCCGCGCATGCACTGCGGGCGCGCGGCTATGAGGCACCTGCGCGTGATCGCCCCGCGCGTGTAGTTTAGCGTCGGCTTCTTTCCCATCTTGGCCTGAGCGTCAATGACGCCTGCCATCGCGTACCTCCGCTTGCCAACCGTGATCGACCTTGCGAGGTACATGAGCCCCCCGCACTCGGCGTATATGGCGCGGCGCTCCTTCTCGGCGTGTGCCTTTATCGCCCGCCTCATGCCCGTGTTTCGCTCTAGCGGAGAGCCCAAAACCTCCGGAAAGCCGCCTCCGATGTAAAGCCCGTCGCACCCCGGAAGCTTCGCGTCCGAGGTGGGGCTAAAGAACTCGAGGCGCGCGCCCTCGCGCTCAAGGGCCTCGAGGTTGTCGCGGTAGTAAAAGTTAAAGGACGAGTCAAGCGCGACGCCTATCGTCGCGATCGCGGGCTTCCGGCGCGCGGGCTCGGGTCGGAGAATCGGGAGCGGCTTTGCGGACCGCGCCACGCTCAGCACCGCGTCTATGTGGATGTGCCCCGACGCCTCCCTGAACGCGTTGAGCGCCCTAGTCCTCCTGGAGGAGGCCTCCACGGGCGGAACCAGGCCAAGGTGGCGCGACTCGAGCGCCATTGACGCGTCGCGCGGTATTGCCCCGACGACGGCCATGCCGGACTGTTCCAGCGAGTCGACGCAGAACTTTGTGTGGCGCTTGCTCCCCACCTTGTTCAGTATTACGCCGACGATGTTTGACGGCGACTGGTACGACGAGAACCCCTTCACCGTCGCGGCGATCGAGCGCGCCGCGCGGCTGGCGTCCACCACGAGAATCACCGGCGCGCTGAGAAGCTGCGAGGCCTCATGCGTGCTGGCCCTGTTGGTCCTGCCCGAGGTGCCGTCATAGTGCCCCATGACGCCCTCGATGACAGAGACGTCAGAGGACGACGAGTCCGCAAAGGTCTCCATGACGCGCCGCCTCCCCATGAGCCACGTGTCGAGGTTCTTGGCCTCCCTTCCGGCGGCTATCGAGAGGTAGCCGGGGTCGATATAGTCGGGGCCCACCTTGAAGGGCTGCACAGAGTAGCCGCGCTCCCGCATGCCGTGCACGATCGCGCACGCGACTAGCGTCTTGCCCACGCCGCTGGAGACGCCGCCTATGATGACGCGCGGGATCCTCATCGCCGCGGGCGGCGGGGCGTTTTTATTTAAGTCAATGCGCCCCTGGCGCGGGGGAGGGCCGACAACGCTATTAGCGCGGGCGTGCGGCGGGCGCCCGCGCGCATGTCAGAGGACGGGCTGGTCATAGTCTACACAGGCGGAGGCAAGGGGAAGACGACCGCGGCCCTGGGCATGGCGCTGCGCGCCGTGGGGCACGGCAAGCGCGTGTGCATGGTCCAGTTCATCAAGGGGTCATGGCACTATGGCGAGCTTGACTCTGCGCGCCTCCTGGCCCCAAACTTTGAGCTTGTCGCGGCGGGGCGCGGGTTTGTGGGGATAATGGACGACACAAGCGACAGGGAGGTCCACGTCAGGGCGGCCGCCGAGTCCATGGACGAGAGCGCGAGGAGGGCGCTCTCCGGCAAGTACGACATTGTGATCCTCGACGAGGTCAACTACGCGACGAGCCTCGGGCTCGTTGACGCCGCAGACGTCCTGCGCCTCGTCGGCTCGAGGCCCCGCGGCCTCACGCTGGTCCTCACGGGCAACCGCGCCGACGAGCGGGTCCTGGAGGCCGCAGACCTCATCACCGAGATGCGCGAGGTCCGCCACCCGTTCAAGCGCGGCATCAGGGCAAAGAGGGGCATAGACTTTTGATCCCCGCAGCCGGGCGCCGGGAGGGCCGGATATGGGCGCCGGGGCGCGTCAAGGTTAAATCTGGAGGCCGCCGGGGGGCGCGCCAATGGCGCAAGAGCGCGAGATGCCAGTCCGCGGGGAGATAGTCCTCTCCACGGTCTCAAGGGTGATGGACCATGGGGCGTACGTGACCCTTGACGAGTATGGTGACATGCCAGGCTTTCTGCACATAAGCGAGCTGGCCCCAGGGTGGATACGCTCGGTGTCCAGGTTTGTCCGCGTGGGCGAGAAAAAGGTCCTTCTAGTGAAGCGCGTCAACGAGGAGCGCGCGGACATCGACCTGTCGCTCAAGCAGGTCTCCAACGACCAGCGCAAGAAAAAGCTCCTCGAGGTAAAGCGGTACGAGAAGGGCATGACACTTCTGAAGAGCGTCAAGGAGAGGGCGTCGCTGTCCGACGACGAGGCCAGCGCGCTGGAGGACAGCCTCTACACAAAGGGCGACTCGATCTATGACGTTTTCATGGAGGTGGCCAGGAACGGCACAGGATCCCTCGCGTCCCTAAAGCTTGGCAAGGGCACCCTTGACGCGATCGCGGAGTCGTGCGCAAAGATAAGGCTGCCGTCAGTGGAGATACGGGGGATGCTAAAGATAAGGGTGCCCACGCCAGACGGCGTCAACACCATAATAAAGACGCTGCAGGACGCGACCAAAAAAAGCAGCATGGCGAGCATAACCTACCTCGGAGCCCCAAAGTCAGCCCCCTCCGGGGGCGCCTCCGCGGGATCCGAGTCAGCCCCCTCCGGGGGCGCCTCCGCGGGATCCGAGTCAGCCCCCTCCGGGGGCGCCTCCGGGGGCGCCTCCGCGGGATCCGAGTCAGCCCCCTCCGGGGGCGCGCCGCCGTCGCCCTGGCTCCCGTCAAGCGCCGCCTCCATGAACGGGATCTCCGAGATCGGGACGCGGACAGGCTCGGGCTCTGGGGGCACATAGTCCCTGTTTACCTCGTAGATGAACACGCCGCTGATCCTCGAGTCGTGGTCCTCGTCAAACGACGGTGACGAGTAGGCCAGGCGTAGGGGGCCGTCGCCGTCGGCGGGAAGGCGGACGTCCTTTTCATAGATGGACACAAAGCCGGGCTGCCACCTCACGGACTTTAGCCCCGTGGCCAGGTTGCCGTACGTCACGTGGCTAAAGGGCGTCATCATGCCAAAGAGCGTCTCGTCAAACTTGTCCCTCGGGCTGACAGAGTCCCCATAGAGGTAGTCCCCCTCGTCGACGCCGGCTATGCGCGCAAGCCACACGCGCTTGGTCTCGTCGCCGCCCCCGGACAGCGTGTAGAGCGGCCTCTCCGGGGTGCCGACGTTGCGCGCGGCGATGTACACCACGGCATAGTCCACCCCCAGCTCGTCCATGCGCTCCCATGCCACGTGGGGCTCGCTGTAGAATATCTGGGCGATGTTCTGTATCTTGCTCGTGGAGATTGTCAGGTTGTCGACCAGCGTGGTGCGCTCGCCGAGCGTCTCAATCCAGTAGCCATAGTCCCACCACGACATCACCACCGAGCCTGGCGGCGTCTCCTCGCGGAGCCACTCTAGGGCCAGGGGCCAATCCTGCGTCGCGATGGTGAATATGGAGCCCCCGTTGAGTATGGGCGGGGGGTTGTCCGCCGTGGTCACCCAGTTTCCCTCCGCCGGCGTGGTCATGGGCACGAGGAGCATGGCCACGACCACCGCGACAAACCCAATCTTTGCCCCCCGCCCGGCGCGGGCGTTTGAGAACACCAGCGAGGCGAGTATGGCTATCCCTATGGACGCGAGGACCACCATCGCCACCGAGGAGAACACGGCGAGGCGCGTAAAGGCGGAGGCGACATACACGCCGGCAAACCCCATTATCACGGCGTACACGGCCATGTCCGTGCGCAGGGGTATGCCGTACGAGTCAAGGCGGTCGCGGCGCGACAGCAGGAGCCACGCGCCCACGCCGGCGAAGACCATGAGTATCGACATGAAAAAGAACGACTGCCGCAGCGTGAGCGAGACGTGCTCGGAGACAGAGTCCACGAGCGGGTCAATCGTCGTCAGGAACGGGTTGACCGCGTTTAGGTAGCGAAAGCTCGGGAGGTCGAGGTACTCTGCCTGCGAGTTCGCCGCGAGGATCGCAGCGGCCGCGGCGACGACCCCGAGCACAAGCATGAGCGAGTTCCTTGTCGCCGCCGAGGGCGGGCTTGCGCGCCTTATGAGCACGCTCGCCACCATCACGGCTGCCGGGACAGCCAGCGACGCGCCGCCGAGGCCCAGCACAAAGGACGCGCCCGGCCTCTCAAACGCGGCGGACGAGGCAAGGAGGACGCCAACGAAGAGCGGGACCGCCCAGACCAGGAAGGAGTGGTCACGCCTCACAAACGGCAGGACCATGAAAAAGAGGCCCATCGGTATGATAAAGAACTGTGTGCCGCCCCACGCCGAGAGGGCCATGGACATGACGATCCCGGCGCCTGCCAGGCGCAGGGCCGCCTCGCGCCTGCCCGACGCGGTGATCCCGCTCAGGAACAGGTAGACGCCGATCACGCCGTAAAAGAGGCCTATGGGCTCGGCCTTGAACCACCCGATCGGGCCGCGGATGATGATCGGGACGGACACGGCGTAAAAGAGAGACGCGAGGAGTCCCGCCGTGGTGCCGGCGATCACTCGGACCAGCGCAAAGACCGCGACGCCCGTCAGCGCCCCGAGCACCAGCGGCAGCACGATCACAAAGTCCAGCAGGCTAGAGCCGCCGCCAAACGCCCCGTACAGCGCCGCGGCCGTGGCGTGCTGCATGAACTGCGACGTGCGCGATATGTCACGGCCGTCGGGGTGCCAGCTGAGCTCGTCGTGCCACTCGCCGTACGCGGCAAGGCCGTTCTCGACGAGGAACTCGGTCGCGCGGTAGTTAAAGAACGGGTCAAACTCGTGGAGCTCAAAGCCGTACTCGGCCGGCTGCGCCCTTATCAGGGCAGAGACCGTGAACGACGAGGCCAGCACGGCGATCACGAGCAGGTGCCTCGCTCGCAGCTCGCGCGAACCAACGGAGATGACCGTCCTCTCGAGCATTCCGGGGGGCGGCCCCGCGCAATGGTTATTAGTCTTTTGCGGGGTTGCGCGGGGGCGCCGCGCGGCCGGAGGCTCGCATGCCCCGTAGCGGCAGCCCGCGGCCGCGCAGCGCCTCCGCCGGGCCCCGCAAGGGGCCGGGCCTGCCGCTAGGGGGCGTACCTGCCGCGAAGCTCCGCCTTTTCCACGATGTGGCCCCGCATCGAGGACTCGAGCCTTTCCCTGGAGGCCCCGGGCTCGAGGTCCAGCTCGGCGTCAAGCGCATAGAGCGTAAAGACATAGACGTGCTCGCGGTCAGGCGGCGCGGGGCCGCCATAGCCCACCTCCCCAAAGTCCGTCTTGCCCTCCACGGCCCCCCCGGGCAGGTCGCCGGCGATCTCGGCGGTGGCAGGGCCGATGTTCCACACGGTCCAGTGGACCCACTGCTTGCCGACTGCCGCAACGGCGTCAGGGTCGTCCATGACTATTGCAAGCGACCTTGCGCCCTCGGGCACGCCCGATATGGAGAGCGGCGGCCTCTGGTTGCCGCTCTTGTACCCGTGGCGGCGGGGGATCTCCTGGCCGTCCGGGAATGCCGCGCTCGCGAGCCTCACGCCGCGCCTCCGCGCGCGAGGCACTTATACCTTTCCTGGCCGCGCCGGCGGCGCGGCGCCTGCCGCATGCCGGCGGCGACCCACGGCGGGACGCGCGCGCCCATGGCGCCGGCAGGCAGGGCGGCGCTGGCCCCTTCCGCGCTACGCCCCGCGTGGACGCAGCACGCGGGCCGCGGCGCGGGGGCGGGCGCCTGGCTCACGGGGCGCGCTGGCGCGCGCCGCCCCCGGGCCGCCCCTCGTGCCC
>RKSK01000066.1 GCA_007570915.1 Cenarchaeum sp. | reverse complement strand
GCCGGGCGAGGGCGCCGGGGCCGCGCCGGGCGAGGGCGCCGGGGCCGCGCCGGGCGAGGGCGCCGGGGCCGCGCCGGGCGAGGGCGCCGGGGCCGCGCCAGCAAGTCAGGATTCAAAGCGGCTTGCAGAAACCCTGGCAGCCCTGTATGGCATGGCCATGGAGAACGACGAGATCCGCTCTCACCTACCAAAGGACATTCAGTTGGCGATGGGAAAAGAGCCATTCACGTACGAATATTATGATTGTGCCATTGACTTTTGTCATCATATCACGGTGTTCGCTTCGGGATGGGACCATGAGAGCTACCTAAGATCACAGAATTTAGATCTGACTGACGTGTGTATGGACAAATACAATGCGCTCATTGCGGATCACAAATGGATAGACCACGGCACATATTGGGAGAATTTTCTGTACTTTTGTTCCATTTGGGAAAGCAGTGACGTTGTGGACGAGGTATACCGGTCGGAACTCTCAACTTCCATAAGCGAGAGGTGCCTGTCATTGATCGATCAGGGGTGGAGGCTAAGCGCCGACGGGTTCTTCTATCCTGATGACCAGGCAGATAACTTGATCGTCCCGCGTGACCTCTTTGAGGACATGTGCCTGTCACGCAGCACGCCAAGCAAATTTAATCTGATATGGGACTTTCACACATTCCAGTATCCTGCCTCCTGACCACGCGGCCACCTCAGGCGCCCCAGTGCTTGAACACAACTCACGCGGGTCTGTTGCCACACTCCCAAAAACCGGCTTCCAGTCCCCCGCGTTCACGGCCGTCCCGAATGTCTATGCCCACGCGCACAAGTCCGCCCCCCGTCCTGCGGCGCCCTAGCCCGCGCCTCGCGATCCGTGGTTCGCGCAGCTGATCAAGTTTTCCCGACCACGTTGGCATGTTGATCTCCCCCCTCCCGCGCGCGGCATGGACAGCCGCAAGGGGGAGGGCTCCCTCGAGGCGCTGCGGGAAAAGGGGGCGAACGAGGCCCTCCGGAGGCTTGCCGTGCGCCTCGTGGTTGACAAGGGCATGGAGACCGCGGAGGTTGCGGGCCTGCCGGGCCGCGGCGAGGACTGGGTCAAGACGTGGGCCGCGCGGTACGCGGAGGCGCCGCCGCCGCCCTCCGGGACCTCCCCCGGCTCGGCCGCCCATGCTGGTGTCTCGCTTCGCCCCCTCGCGTTCGTGTGGGACGAGCGCGTAAGGCGCGCCGGCCCGTGCCGCCGCGCGGCGCGACCGTGGGGGCGACGGGCGCATGTGGGGGCTCCTGGTGGCGCGCGCAGCCGCCGTCGGCGGGAGCGGAAACGTATTCGGGAACCCACAGGCCGCCTGCCGACCCTGTAAGGAGTTATATGCGCGCAGGGGCGCCGCGAGCCTGTGTCGGGAAGCTCTATCGGGAGGCGCCTCGTCCTCACAAGCTTTGGGGAGAGCCACGGGAGGTGCGTCGGGGCCGTCCTCGACGGCTGCCCGGCGGGCCTGCGCCTCTCCGAGCGCGACATACAGCCAATGCTGGACCTACGGCGGCCGGGCCAGTCCGCCGTGACGACGCAGCGCAAGGAGGCCGACCGTGTCGAGATCCTCTCCGGGACGTTTCGGGGTCGCACGACGGGCGCGCCGATCGCGATGCTCACGTGGAACAGGGACGCCGACTCGTCCTCGTACGACCGCATGGGGGACCTCCTCAGGCCGGGCCACGTTGACCACACGGCCCTCGTAAAGTACGGCGGGCACGCCGACCGCCGCGGCGGCGGGAGGTTCTCCGGGAGGCTGACGGCTACGCACGTCATGGGGGGCGCAGTAGCGCGCAAGCTCCTCGACGCGGCCCTCGGCGTGAGGACGGTCTCGTACACGGCCCAGGTCGGCGGCGTCGAGATGTCATCCGAGCCGTCGCCGCGCGCGCTGCGCTCGATATACCGCAACGACGTGCGCTGCCCGGACGCGCGCGCGGCCTCTAGGATGCGCGAGCTCATACTTGCGGCGCGCCGCGCAGGCGACTCGCTAGGCGGGATTGTGCGCTCGGTCACGACGGGCGCGCCAGCGGGCCTCGGCGAGCCGCTCTTTGCGTCCGTCGAGTCCGAGCTCGCGCGCGCAATGCTCTCGATACCGTCAGTCAAGGGAGTGGAGTTTGGCTCGGGGTTTGCCGGCGCGGCCGGCTCGGGCTCGCAGAACAACGACACGTACGAGGTTCGGCGCTCGCGCATAGTCACGCGGACAAACAACGCCGGCGGCGTGCTGGGCGGGATATCCAACGGGATGCCGATCACGATGAACGTGGCCTTCAAGCCCGTCTCGTCGATAGGGATGGCGCAGCCGACGGTGAACGCGCGCACGCGCCGGCCCGCGGTCCTGCGCGTGCGCGGCAGGCACGACCCGTGCGTCGTGCCGCGCGCGCCGCCCGTCGTCGACGCGCTAGTCAGCCTTGTGCTTGCGGACCTTGCCCTGGTGGGGGGATTTGTCGGGCCGGTCCTCTGAGCGCGACGCGCTGGACCCGCTGCGCGAGGAGATGGACTCCGTCACGCTGGAGATGGCGCGCCTCCTCTCCAGGCGCTCTGACCTCGCGCGCAGGATAGGCGAGGCAAAGCGCGGCATGGGCGCCCCCGTCGACGACGGCGAGCGCGAGGGCGCCCTGCGAGCCAAGGTCGTCGCCGCGTGCGGCAGCGACGAGGAGGCGGCGATGGCGTCGCGCCTCCTCAACTTTTTGCTAAACGAGTCCGTGCAGGTCCAGTCGGCCGCCGCGCCGCCGGCCGCAACGTCGCACACCGCGATATTCCAGGAGGCAAAGAGGCTCGAGGAGGCGGGGCACGACATTGTGCACATGGAGGTCGGCGAGCCGGACTCTGCCCCGTCGCCGAGCGCCGCCGCGGCGCTCTCGGCCGCGTGCGAGGCGGGCCACACAAGGTACGGGACCGCGCTCGGGATTGCGGAGCTGCGCGACGCGGCCGCCGAGGCAGAGTCGGCGCACGGCACGCCGCTGACGCGCGAGAACGTCATTGTCACCATGGGCGCGCGATTTGCGATATACCTCGCGATAGAGTCGCTGCTCTCGCCGGGCGACGAGCTTGTCGTGATAGAGCCGGCGTGGCCGGCGTACGCCCAGTGCGCAATGCGCGCCGGCGTAAAGGTGGCGCGCGTCCGCACGACGCTAGAGTCCGCGTGGGAGCCGGAAATCTCGGAGATAGAGTCGGCGATAACGCCAAACACGAAAATGATCGCGATAAACTACCCAAACAACCCGACGGGAAAGGTCCTGCCGGCGCGCCGGCAGGCCGAGATCATGGGCCTTGCGGCCCGCCGCTCCCTGTACGTGCTAAGCGACGAGATATACGCGCCGTACTCGTTCACCGAGTGGCACAGCGCGCTAGAGTCGGGCCACGACAAAACCATCGTCACGCAGTCGCTCTCAAAGTCGCACGCGATGACGGGGTTTCGCGTGGGGTACGCGATCGCGCCAAAGGCCGAGACGCTGCGAATGGCGCGCCTGCAGTCGCTCTGCCTGACGTGCGTGCCGACGCCGGTCCAGCATGCCGCGCTGGCCGCGCTGCGCTCCGAGCCGCCCGGCGCGGCCCGCGAGACGCTCGAGAGGCTCCGGACCCTCCCCCCGAGGGCCGCCGGGATGGGCCTCGAGTTCGCCGAGCCCGACGGGGCCATGTACCTCTTTGCGCGCCTCCCGCGGGGCCTGGACGGCGGCGAGGTCGCCCTCGAGTGCCTCAAGAGGGGCCTGGCGATCGCGCCGGGGGCCGGATTTGGCGGGTACGGGCCCTTTGTGCGCCTCTCGGCGTGCCGCGAGGCGCCAATTCTGGCGCGCGGGATGGATATACTAAATAGCGTCATATCCGGGGGAGGGCCGTGAAGAAGCGCGTGGCGGTGATCGGGGCCGCGGGGCAGATGGGCACCTGGATGTGCCGCTACTTTGCCCCGCGGTTCGAGGTGACCGGCTATGACGAGGACGAGTCGAGGCCGCTCCCCAGGGGCGTCGAGAAGGGCACCTCGCTCGTGGCCGCGATCCTCAAGGCCGACTATGTCATCCTCTGCACGCCGACGCGCAAGACGCCGGAGATCATCAGGCTCATAGCCAAGGAGATGATGCGCGGCGCGCTCCTCGTGGACATCTCGTCGCAAAAGCTCAAGACCGCCGCGTCGCTCTCGCGCGTGCCGGCCAAGATAAGCCCCGTGTGCATACACCCGATGTTTGGCCCCGGCGCAAAGGGGACAAAGGGCCAGAACATCATATCTGTCCCGATCAGGGACGCCAAAAAGGAGCTCGCCGCCGCAAAGTCGCTCTTTCCGGAGGCGACGTTTGTCACGATAGACTCGACCGAGCACGACAAGCGCATAGCGGTCATACTGGGCCTCACACACCTCGTCAACATCGCGTTTGCGAGCATTGTCTCAAAGGACGAAAAGCCCTCGCTCACGCACAAGATGTCGGGCAGCACGTTCCGCATACAAAAGGCCCTCTCTGACAGCATAATGTCCGAGACGCCGGAGCTCATAGACACGATCATATCAAACCCGCAGCTGCGGCGCATAGCCGAGGAGCTCTGGAAGGACATCGGGCGCCTGCTCACGGCGGTCCAGGAGAACAAGTCCGAGGAGGTCACGGACTATGTCAAGGCGTGCCAGGCGAGGATCGAGGCCAACGGCGGGACCGCCGAGTCGTACAAGAAGATGATCGCAATGTCGCGCGCGATGGACAAAAAGTAGGCTTGCGCGCGCGCGACGTCGCGACGTCGTTCTTGAGGAACAACGGGCGCTACCTCGTGCTGAGGCGCAGCGCCCGCGTGCGCACGTTTTGCGGCATGTGGTCGGCGGTGAGCGGCGGCATCGAGGCAGGCGAGCACGCGATGGATCGCGCGCTCGCCGAGATACTCGAGGAGACGCGGATCGAGCGCGCGTCGCTGCGCCTCGCCTCGTCGGCGCCGCCGGCGCTCGTGGGCGGCCGCGCAGGCGGCGGGCCGTGGCGCGTGCACGCGTTCCTCTTCGAGTCGTCGACGAGGCGCGTCGCGCTAAACTGGGAGAGCTCGGCGCACCGCTGGGTCACGCGCGGCGAGCTCGCCGGGCTTGACGCGGTCCCGCGCCTAGCCGCGACGCTGGACTCGCTGCTCGCCTAGGCGCGCCGCGCCGGCCTCCCCCTCGGGGTCGTTGGAGCGCTGCTGCGGGAGCATGACGTACACGCACGC
>RKSK01000017.1 GCA_007570915.1 Cenarchaeum sp. | reverse complement strand
GCGCGAATGGGCTTCACGGAGATAACGACGCCAAAGATAATCGGCAGCGCGAGCGAGGGCGGCGCAAACCTTTTCTCGCTAGAGTACTTTGGGCGCACGGCATACCTCGCGCAGAGCCCGCAGCTCTACAAGGAGCAGATGACGATGGGCATGGGGAGCGTGTACGAGATTGCCAACTTTTACCGCGCCGAAAAGTCGCACACGGGCAGGCACCTCAGCGAGTTCACGAGCGTCGACATTGAGGCGGCGTTCATGGACGACGAGGACGTCATGCGCGTCCTCGAGGACCTAGTCGCGACGGCGTGCTCCGACGTCGCCGGAACCGTCAAGGGCGGGATTGGCGCGCCCCCGAGGCCCTTTGAGCGCGTGACGTACGCGCAGGCAGTCGACGAGCTGCGCGCGGCGGGCCACGACATCAGCCACGGCGACGACCTGCTGGACTCGCACCTGAGGGTCATCGGCGAGGCCCACCCCGGCTTTTACTTTTTGACGGGGTGGCCGACTGCGCTAAAGCCGTTTTACATCATGCCGCGCGAGGACGACCCCGCCACGTCGCACTCGTTTGACCTGCAGCACGGCCACCTCGAGCTCTCCTCGGGCGGCACGAGGCTGCACGACCCCGAGGCGCTGCGCGCGCGCCTGCGCGAGCAGGGCCTGGACCCGGCCGGCTTTGGGCCGCACCTAGAGTCCTTCTCGTGGGGGATGCCGCCGCACTCGGGGTGGGGCATGGGCCTTGACAGGCTCGTCGCGCTCGTCGCCGGCCTGGACAACGTCAGGGAGGCGGTCCTCTACCCGCGCGACCCGGACAGGCTCTCGCCCTAGGCGGCCCTCGAGGCTACGCCGTCGGCAAACTCGGCCGTCGTGAGGCCCCCGCCGACGTCGCGCGTCTTGGCGCCCCCGGCGACCATCGAGAGGACCGCCGAGGAGAGGCGCGAGGAGGCCTGCGCGCAGCGCCCGTCGCGCCTGGTTCTCGCGAGCCAGTCTAGCATCATGCATGCCGAGAGGATAAACGACGACGGGTTTGCCGATCGCGTGCCGGCAATGTCAAAGGCCGCGCCGTGGACCGGCTCGAATATGGCCGCCTTGTCGCCAATGTTGGCCGCCGGCGCCATCCCTAGGCCGCCGGCGGCCTGCGCGGACTCGTCGGAGAGTATGTCGCCAAACATGTTTGTCGTGACGATGACGTCAAACTTTTGGGGCTCGCGGATCAGGTTCATCGCGCACGCGTCGACGTACATCTCGTCAAACCGCACGTCGGCGTACTCGGAGGCCACGCGCGCGCATGCGCGAGAGAATATCCCGTCAGTCACGCGCATGACGTTGGACTTGTGCACGCATGTCACGCGGGCCTTGCCGGCGCGGGCCCTGGCCTCCTCAAAGGCGCAGCGCGCTATCCTCTCAGAGGCGCGCTCGGACACCGTGCGCAGCGCGACGCCCGCGCCGCCGAGGTCGACCTCGCCGCCCGTGTAGACGTCCTCGGTGTTTTCGCGCACGATGACGAGGTCAATGTCGTCGCGAAGCGCGGGCATGCCGGGGTACGACCTTGCGGGCCGGATGTTGGCGTAGAGGTCGAGCTCCCGCCGCAGGAACACGATGACGTCGCGCGCGCTCTCGCCGACCGGCGCCTTGAGGCACGCGTCAGAGGAGCGGATCGCCTCAAGCGAGCTGGCCGGCAGCGCGGACCCCTTGGACTCTAGCGCCGCGTCGCCGGCGGCCACGCGCGTGACGGCAATCCCCACGCCTGCGGCCCCGCACGCGGCGCGCAGTGCGCCCTCGGCGGCGTCGGCGAGCTCGGGCCCAATCCCGTCGCCGGGCACAAGCGATATCGAGTACATCCCGGCCGCGCCTCAGGCGCCGGCCCGCTGCAGCGCGGCCATCCCCGTGCGCGCGACCTCCATGATGCCAAACGGCCTGGCGAGCTCCTCAAAGGCCGACACCTGGTCTGGCGTCGCGGTGAGCTCGACCATGATCGAGTCGCGCCTCACGTCATGGACCTTGCCGCCGTACGCGCCGGCGAGCTTGTTGACCTCCATGCTGTCCTGCGCGCCGCGCAGTCGTATCTTGAATATCGCAAGCTCGCGGTAGACCGTCTTGTGCTCGTCAAGGAGCGAGACCTCGACGGTGTCGATGAGCTTGTTGAGCTGCTTTATCATCTGCGCGACCTGCCTCCCGTCCTGGCCGCGGACCGATATCGTCATGCGCGAGAACTCGGGGTCCTCGGTCGGGCCCACCGATATGCTCTCGATGTTAAAGTTGCGCGAGCGGAACAGATGCGTCACCTTCCAGAGTATGCCCGGCCTGTTCTCGACCTTTATCGAGAGTATCGCCACGCCGGCCACCTCACGACGGGAGGATCATGTCCCGCAGCGGCGTCCCTGGCGCCACGAACGGGAGCACGTTCTCCTCGGGGTCTATGGGTATGTCAATGACCGTCGGGGCCTCGCACGATATCGCCGCGCGGACCGCCGAGCCTATCTCGTCGAGGGACTCCGCCCTGACGCCCTCTGCCCCGTAGGCCTGCGCGAGGCGCACATAGTCGGGGCACTCCTTTTGGTCGACGCCTATCATGCGGCGCTCGTAGAACGTGCGCTGCCACTGCGCGACCATGCCCAGCATGTAGTTGTTTATGAGAAAGACGATGACGGGTATGCCCTCGGTGACCGACGTCGCAAGCGAGTTCTCCGTCATGTTAAAGCTCCCGTCGCCGGCGATGTCGAGCACGGGCACGCCCGGCCGCGCCACCTTGGCGCCGATCGCCGCCGGAAAGCCCCACCCCATCGTCCCGAGGCCCGTCGAGCTGAAAAACGTGCCCGGCTCGATGACGTCGTAGAAGAGCGACGCCCACATCTGGTGCTGGCCGACTTCCGTCGTCACTATGGCCTCGGGCGGCAGGGCCTCGCGCAGCCTCTTCAGTATTCGCGAGGCGACCATCTCGCCGCTGGGGACCTTGAGGTTCTCCTGCCAGTACTCGCGCGTCTCCTTTGCGTGGCGGGCCCACGGCGTGTCCTCGCGCGAGGCCGGCGGGCTCCTCCGCAGCAGCTTTACCATTATCCTCAGCGACGTGCGCACGTCCCCCACTATGGCCACGCTCGTGCGCTGGTTCTTGCCGATCTCGGCGGGATCCACGTCCATGTGTATGATCTTGAGGTTCTTCTCAAACTCCTCAAAGGTCCCGACGGACCTGTCCGAAAAGCGCGTGCCTATCGCGAGGACGCAGTCCGCCTCGGTCATCAGCCTGTTTGCCTCCGCATGCCCGTGCATGCCTATCGGCCCGAGCGAGAGCGCGTGGTTTTCTGGAAACGCGCCCTTGCCCTTGAACGTGGTCGCCACGGGTATGAGGAGCGTCTCGGCGACGGCCTGCAGCTCGGCGAACGCCGAGGATATTATCGTCCCGCCGCCGGCGAGTATGATCGGCCGCTCCGAGGAGAGGAGCATCTCGATCGCGCGCTCGATGCTCGGCACGTCGGGGTCGGTCCACGGGTGGTACCCGCGTATCCTAAACTCGTCTGGAAACTCCATCTCCGCCGAGTCCGTCTGCACGTCCTTTGGCACGTCCACGAGGACCGGCCCCGGCCTGCCCGTCTCGGCGATAAAGAACGCCTTCTTGACCGACTCGGGGACCTCCGAGGGAGCCCTCGGCTGGAAGGCGTACTTGACGACGGGGTTTGCCATGCCTATAATGTCGCTCTCCTGGAACGCGTCGCGGCCGATCATGCCGACGGGGACCTGGCCCGTGACTGCGACCATTGGCGCCGAGTCGGCGTGCGCAGTCGCAATCCCCGTGAGGAGGTTTGTCGCGCCGGGGCCGGACGTCGCAAAGCAGACGCCGGGCTTGCGGCTGACGCGCCCAAACCCGTCGGCCATGTGCGCGGCGGACTGCTCGTGGCGCACCAGTATGTGGCGGATGTCGGACTTTGAGAGCTCGTCGTACATTGGCAGGTTTGCCCCGCCGGGCAGGCCAAAGACCTGCCCGACGCCCTCCTTGGCGAGCGAGCGCATGAGCGCCGTGGCCCCAATCATCTGCCCCATTTGGCGCGGGGCGCGCGCGGGCGTGGTTTAAAGCGTTGGCGTGGGCCGCGCGCCTAAGCGGGGCCGCGGGGGCGCGGCGCGAGTTAAATCAGGCCCGCCGCCGGCGCGGGGGCGTTGGGCCTGATAACCCCCGAGATCGCCTCGTTCCTGGGCCGCGTGCGCCTGGGCTTTGTCGCCACCGTCTCGCCGGCCGGCCTGCCCAACGTCTCCCCAAAGGGCACCATCGTCGCCCTTGACGGCTCGAGGCTGGCGTTCGCCGACATACGCTCGCCGGACACGATGGCAAACATCGCGGCAAGGCCCGCAGTCGAGATTAGCGCAATAGACCCGCTTTCGCGGCGCGGGTACCTGTTCGCGGGGACCGCCGTCGCGCGCGCGGGCGGCGCTGACTATGAGGCGGCGTCCCGCATATACTCAGGCATGGGGATCCGCAGCCGCGTGAGGGCCGTCGCCGTAGTCGACGTCGAGTCCGTCTCGGAGGTCACCTCGCCGCTGTACGACACGGGCGCGTCTGAGGGCGAGGTGCGCGCGTCATGGGCGCGCCGCTACGGCGCCGGGTCGCCGCCCTGACCAGACAGGCGCCTCCTCGTCTCGGCGTGATCGCGCCGCTCCTTTTCGAGCATTCCGCGCAGGACCGCGGCCTCCCTCTCGGCGTCCCTCACCTTGGAGTTGAGCGCGGCGACCATCGAGCTGGCCGCGCGCATCACGTCGGCCCCGCCGCCCTGCCTGGCGCGCGGGGCCATGTTTGCGTCCTTTATCATCGCGCGCGTCTTTTGCAGGAGCTCGCCAAACTTTTTGAGCTCGGCCTCGGCGTCGCGCCTCCTTTTTGCGAGGCCCTCGAGCTCGGCGGATGCCTCGGCGACCCTCGAGCGCACCTCCTCGAGCTCGCGCTGGCGCCTGTCGAGCTCGGCGTTGACGCCGGCGAGCTCGGCCCTGGCGCTCTCGCGGCTCTTCATGTTTGAGCGGATCTCGGCGTACTGGAGCTCGGACTCTTTTATCTGCGCGTCAAGCTCGGCGGCGCGCTTTTGTAGCTTTTCGCACGCCGCGCCGGCGGCGGCCGACTCGCGCCTCTTGGCGGCAAGCTCGCCCCTTGCGGCCAGGAGGCTCCCCACCGCGCCGTCATACTCCTTTTTGACGCTCTCGAGCTTGGCGGACAGCGCGTCGAC
>RKSK01000192.1 GCA_007570915.1 Cenarchaeum sp. | reverse complement strand
TTTGACGGCGCGAGGCCGCGCACGACAATTGCGTACGTGTACTCGCCCGGCTCGTCTGGGACCCACATCTCGTCGTTGCGCACCTGCCCCGAGCCGGAGTAGAGGACGCGCGAGCCCTCGGCCTCGGAGGCCGTGTGCACCACGTCGCCGGCGGGGTCGGCGACGAGTATGTCGTACTGGACCTGGTTTAGGAACTCGGTCTCGTCGTACTTGCTGTGAAAGCTCAGCAGGAGCGTCATGTCGCACCCCGCCACGGGCTCCTCGGGGCCGTGGCTGGCCTTTATGAGGTACCTGCCGCCCGCGGTCGTGCGCTTTGTGGTGGCCAGCCCGGGGTCCTCGGGGCACCCGGCGGCGGCGCCCTCCTCGGTCGCCTCTATCCCCGCGTACGGGTTTGTGCCGCTGTTGCCATAGTCGAGCAGCTCAAACCTGTACTCCTGCGGCGGGATTCCCTCGGAGACGTGGGCCCACGTGCCGGCCTGCACGGGGAACGGAAACCCGTCGACCACCCACACCCTGCTCTCGGCGCCGCCCGTGCGCCACGCCACGACGACGGACTCGTCAAACGTCCCGCCGCGGACCCTCACGCTGGCCACCTCCTTTGGCAGTATCTGCTCGCCGCCGATGTTGCCGATCTTGCCCCACGACGGGTCGCTAAAGGCCTTCGGGCCCTCGCCGCCGGCCCCGCCGTACGCCGTCGCAAAGGCCGAGAGCCAGGCTATGGAGGACTTGTAGACGCCGCTGTACGTCTTTATCGACTCGGAGCTGCCCGTCGGCTCTGGGGCCACCTTGCCGAGCTCCATCGTCCCCTTTGCGACCTTTGCGCCGTCGTGCACGACGACCCGCGCGATCCACTTGCTCTCGCCCCCCACGTCCCTGTCGCCCTCTATCCAAAAGTCCAGGCGGAACTCCTTGCACTCCCTGTACGAGATGTGGCAGACGTTGTACGAGAAATAGTCGCCCACCCCGAGGCCCTCGCCGACGTGCCACTCGCCCTCGAGGTCGACGCCGCCGATCTGGGCCTGCGCGGCGGCCTCCGGGGCCGATGCCGCGGCCAGCGCGGCGGCCACTGCAAGGACGGCGAGGGTTGCCGCCCCCCTGGGCGCCATGGCGCCCCCCTCGGCGCGCGTAAATATTAATTGAACCCCCTGCGGGGGGCGGGGCGTGTGCGAGTGCCCCAGGGTTCACCTGTACGAGGTAGAGTTCAAGCTTGCCGGCATGGTCGTCGTGCCCACGCACAAGAACTGCGGCTCGGCCCTCGGCCCCAAGCAGGCCGAGCAGCTCCAAAAGGACCTGGTCAAGTCGTGGGGCTTTGAGCCCGACGAGTAGATAAAAAATGGGTGGGGGTGCGCGTGCCCGGCCCCTAGAGGGCGGCCACGGCTTCCTTGCACGCCTTTGTGCCGCAGCGGCAGTCCGCGCTGCAGATGCAGTGCCCCTGCATCTCGCAGTCGCACGCATAGTCGGGGTCGCCGCTGTCGGCCTCACAGCCGCAGGCCTGATCCGTCATGCGCCCGCCGCGCGCGGGCGTGATTTTAAAGGTTTGGGACCGGCCCGATCTTAATAACAAATCCCCAAACCTTGTTAATCCTGCGGCCCGGCGCGCCCCGCGGCCCACCCCGCGCGCGCGGCCATGCCCTCGGCGGCGGCCCCTATGAGTGCCGCGTGGCGCTCGAGGCGCTGCGCGTTGCCCTCGGGGTCCAGGGCCACGCGAAGCGCGTGGTACTCGGCGTCGGGTATGCCGTGCGCGTAGGCGCGGCGCGCCCTGAGGGCCGCGCACGCGGCGTGGCCCACGTAGTAGTGGCAGTCGGCGAGCAGCGACTCGGAGGCCAGGTGGGCCGCCTTTGCCTCCATGGCCGCCACGGCCAGCGGGCCGGCGCCGGCCATGCGCGCAAAGCCCGCCGCCGACCTGGCCATGCGCGAGACCAGCGACGGCGTGGCGCGCTCGAGGCCCAGGCACTCGCCGACGGCCCGCAGCGCGTCGCCGGCCGCCGGCGCCGGCATCGCCCTGAACGCGGCCATCGCGTGCGCGGGGCTCGGCTCCTCCATGGCGAGGTACGACATGGCCCGCGCGAGGCTGTACGCGGCGCACTTTAGCCAGAACGGCGCCTCGCGCGAGCCCGAGGAGAGGGCCGCGCGGCCCCTGATGGCCATCATCTCGGCGTCCACGAGCGCCGACTTGGCGGCGTGCGCAAAGACGCGCGCGCGCTCGCCGGCGATCGCCGAGAGCCTCGGGGCCAGCTCCCAGGAGGGGTCGCTTATGACGCGCATCCCGGCGAGGTGCGCAAACGTCCCGGACGACGGGCCCGTCGCCGAGTCGTGCCTGATGATGACGGTCCGCCCGCCGTCCTCGAGCTCCTCGGTCGCGCCGTGGCCGTCAAAGACGGTCACGTCGTACTCGCAGCACGCAAAGCTGCGCGGGCCGCAGCGGCAGCCCCCAAGGGCCGCGGGCGCCGCATAGTCGAGGAGCCCGGCGAGCCACGGGGCGGGTTCTCCCAAGGCGGCGCGGCGCGCGGCGGCGCGGCATTTAAATTGAGACCGCCGGGCGCGCCCGCGCGGGCTCCTGTGGTGTAGTCCGGTCAAGCATACTGCCCTCTCAAGGCAGTGATCCCGGGTTCAAATCCCGGCGGGAGCACCATTCCCCCCGGCGCGCGGCCCCAAAAGGGTAAAATCCCGCCGCGCGCGGCGCCGCGCGCGTTGGCCACGACCGTGACGGCCGTGCGCGCCCCGAGGCGCGACGGGCCCTTTGACCTGTTCGCCGAGGTCGCCGCGGCCCTGGGCGCCGCCGGCGAGCGCCTCGCCGACGGCGACGTCGTCGTCATATCCTCAAAGTACGCCGCCGTCTCGCAGGGCCGCACGGTCGCCGAGGCCTCCGTGGAGGCCTCCGGGCCGGCGCGCGGGCTGGCGCGCCGGCTCGGGATGCGCGCGGGCCTCGCCGAGGCCGTCATGCGCGAGTCCGACGAGGTCATGGGCGGCGTCGCCGGCTTTGCGATGGCCGTCACCGGCGGCATCCTAGCGCCCAACGCCGGAATCGACGGCTCCAACGCCGGCGAGGGGCGCATCGTGCTCTACCCGGACGGCGCGCACGAGCTCGCCGAGCAGGTGAGGCGCAAGGCGTTCCTCCTCCTCGGCGCGCGCGCCGGCGTCATACTGTCCGACAGCAGGCTCATGCCGATGCGCGCCGGAACGTGCGGCGTCGCCGTCGCCTTTGCGGGGATGGAGGCGGTCCGCGACGCCAGGGGCCAGGAAGACCTCGACGGGCGGCCCCTTGCCGTGACGATGAGCGCGGTCGCCGACAGCATCGCGACGATGGCAAACCACGAGATGGGCGAGGGCCCCGAGTCCACGCCGATCGCCGTCGTGCGCGGGTCCGGCGCGCGGATCACGGGCTCGCGCGGCGAGGCCTCCGACGCGGCGGTCAGCGCGCAAGAGTGCGTGTACGCGCGCGCCCTCTCCGGCGCAGGCTCAGACGCGGCTGAACTTGAAGTCGCGCCGCGGCTGCTGGATTGAGACGAGTATCTTTTTGAGCTGCGAGTCCGTTATCTGGTGCGTCGCGCGGCCCTGCGCGGCGAGGCCCAGGAGGTAGTTCTCGACGCCCGTGGCGAGCTCGGGGCGCACCATGCGTATGTTTGCGAGCCTGGCGCGCGCGTCGGGGTCCAGCAGGACGCGCAGCGCGGCGTCCTTTTGCGCCGCGCCGACCTCCGCGTCAACGGGGTCGCCGTGGTCGCCGGCGGCGTCGTCGGGGTACGGGTTTTGGCTCATCGCCCTACCTGTAGAGGCCCATGGCGGGGTCGTCCCTGGCCATCTCGCCGAGGATCTCCGTTGCGGCCCTGTCGACCTTTTTCATGCCGGCGCTTGACACCGTGCGCCCCCCCGACGGGTGGCGCTCGACGTAGCCGAGCGACTCGAGGGCGTGGACCGCGCCGCGTATGATCGCCCCGCCGGCGTCGCGGTGGTGGGCCGAGCCGTAGCCGTGCGAGGACCGCGTCGCGCCGCCGTACTTTGAGCGGAGGCGCCCGACGCCTATGGGCCCGTTGAGGTATATCTTGCGGAGGAGCGAGGCGCAGCGCACGTGCCACCAGTCGCGCTCGTGAGGCGGGCGGTCGGCGTGGGCGCCGGTCTTGACGAACTCCATGCGCCGCAGCGCGGCCTCCCCCCTGCGCCTTGCCATCGCGCGCGGGTGCGCGCGTGGGCGTGATAAGCGTTGCCGCGGCCCTGCGCCGTGCGCGGCCCGCCAGGAATGTTTATAAGATCGCCCGGGGTAGGGCTGCCGATAGACGAAGACGAGACCATGGTCTTGTCGCTCGAGCCCAAGCGCGATCCCAGGGACAGGAGGCCGCTCATCGCGTCCGTGAATGACAGAAACCGCAACTTCGAGTCCTCTTGACAGTGTGCTGCTGCGGGCATCAGGCGTTTATGGCGCACCTGGAAGAGGCGACGGCGATGGGTTGTTTTGGGCTTCTTCAAGGCTTGTTTCGTTCCCAAATTTGTTTCCCGTGTTAAGGGGTCGTTGGTGGGCGATCCGCTAGTAATCTTTATAAGGCCACGCTGGCGCGGGGGCTGCCGATGGACGAAGACGGCGATGTTATCGTGGTGCTCAAGCGCAAGCGCGATCCCAGGGACAGGATACCCCTTGTCCCGTCCAAGAAAGACCTAGAGCGCAGACCCGAGTGGCCATGATCCAAGAGGCCGCCGCCCGTGGAACAGGGCGAAGCCTGTGCAGTTCCACGTAGGGCGATGGTAATGGGCTATTACGATCTTATCCTGCAGGCCATTTATTTCCAGATCGAGCTCCAGAAATGGTCCATAGGGAGTTTTCACTCAAAGGCAAAATCCACGATTTCCACCGGTGCTGTGGTTCTTAGCATCACAACAGCCGCGATGACAGGGTTTGCCGCGCTGCATTCCAGAGCCGACCGCGATGCCCTTTCCGTCCTAGAACCGATTTTCGGGTCACTGGCAGTCCCGGCGATCTGCCTCGGCGTAGCGGGAATTGCCGCCATAATAGTGTCGATGATAATATCAATCCACGCCCTCAAGGGGCGCCCGATATCGCAGATACTCTCCTCTAGCGAGTTTGCCCTTGCCCCCAAGGGCGGCTCCGCGGATTTCCCAAAAGGCGCAGGCATGATGTCCGGTGACGAGCTTGGGCACAGGCTGCAGCTCAACGCCATCGGCACCATACGCACGCTCGAGGACTACAGCGAGTGGATTGCGCCAAGGGTTCATGCGGGGCAGGCGCTGCTGCTAGTCGGGATTGGACTCATGTCTACAGTCCCTGCAGTTGCCCTTCTCTGGGCCCTTCTCTCGAGCGCGCCCGCGTGAGCCCGCGCCGCATTATGCCCTGCCGCGCGATGGCCGCGATGCGCGGAAACCGGCACGAGGAGGGCGTTCGGCTACTGATCAGTGGTTCGGTGGTGCGGTCACCGGGACTTGAACCCGGGTGACGGGCTTGGAAGGCCAGCGTACTGCCATGCTATACTATGACCGCACGCGCGCGCGGCGGGCGCGCTCGCAATTAACTGTTGTTTTGGCCCCTCAGCGCGAGGCCAGCGCCTCCCACGCCGGCTTTGGCGAGCCGTCCGCGCGCAGCAGGCCCGCTCCGCAGACATAGCTGCCCAGGGCCGAGGCGGCGTACTCGCCGTCGTCGGTGGCCAGCAGCGACCCGCCGGCGTCCGCCGCTGCCACCTCGCACGTGCCGGCCTCCCTGTCGTGCATGCGGTACCACGTTGCAAACTCTATCCTCGGCTCGGAGGCCGCGAGGCCCGCCAGCGCGGCGGCAAACTCGGCCTGCGCCTCCTCGTCGCCGCCCACGTCCCCCGCGGACGTCCACCCCGCCTCGAGCAGCGCGACCTGCCGCCCCCCGGCGATCCGGAGCATCTCGGCCATGTCCGCCATGGCCCCCTGCGGCGTCCTGGACACCTCGTTTAGCAGGTTTACTGGCCTGTACGTGAACGCGACAAAGTCGCCGGCCGCAAGGCCGTCGACGAACGCCTCGTTGCCGCGGTTGATGATGCGGTCAAGCGAGACGGCGTTGCCGACCATGACGCCGGGGTGCGACTCGGCAAGCGCGCCCCTGACCTCCGCAAAGAGGTCATTGTACGCGCCTAGCATTCCGGGGTGCCTCTCAAAGTGAGAGTCGGCGTCTAGCACGCTGGCCTCGCGCGAGGGCGTGTTGACGATGACGCCAAAGTTCTCCGGCAGGCCCAGGCGCGGCGTCGCAGGCCCCGTCTCCCCGGGCGCCAGGGCGATCGCGACCCCCGCCACCACAAGGGCCGCCGAGGCGGCAAGCGCTGCGGCGAGCGCGGCGCGGCGCATGCGGCCGCCTAGCCGGACGTGCAGCCGCTAAAGCCGCACTCTATGCAGATGTTGCAGCCCTCGGCGAAGACGAGGGCGTTCTTGCACGTCGGGCAGAGCGACTCCTCGGGCACCTCGGAGGGGGCCGCCTCGATGGGCCGCTCGGACGCGGGGCGCAGCTCGAGGGCTCGGTTTACCTGCTCGCGCACGTACGGGTTCTTTATCCTCGCCGAGACGAACTCGGTCACAAACTCGCTGGGCCTCACCTCGAAGGTCTTTTCGGCCCCCTCGTCGGCCATGTGCAGGACCTGCGTGTGCCTCGAGCCGTCGCGGTAGATCGTGATCCCCTTGAGGCCGAGCTCGTGCGCGAGTAGGTAGGCGGCCTTGACGTCCTCGACGCTCACGTCATAGGGCATGTTTATCGTCTTTGCTATCGCGTTGCCTATCCACTGCTGCCAGACGGCCTGCGCGAGGAGGTGGTCCGACCAGTGTATGTCCATCGCCGTGACAAAGACGTTCTGCATCCACGCCGGCACGGCGTCCAGGCCGCGCAGCGAGCCATAGTTGGACGCGATCGCAGCCAGTGTCTCGTCCGAGTAGGCGCCGTTCTCGCGCAGGACGCCCTCGAGGACCTTGTTCGCGTAGAGGAACTTGCCGACGGTCACGCGCTTTTCAAAGACGAGGGCAAACATGGGCTCCATCCCGTTGGAGCACTGGGCGATCATCGAGAGCGTGCCCGTCGGCGCGACGGTCGTCGTGAGGACGTTGCGTATGCCGTGGACCTTTATCTTTTCGATCAGCGCGTCCCAGTCGTACGTGTGCTGGTCCTTTGGCCTCTCATAGTAGCCGGCGACGGGTATCTTGCCCTCGGCGTACTCTGTCCTCGCGCACAGCGGGAACGCGCCGAGGGACTTTGCGATCGCCACGCTCTCCTCCATGGAATAGTAGGTCAGGGCCTCGGCGAGCTTTGACTGCATGTCATAGCCCTCCCTCGAGTTGTAGGGTATGCGCAGCTTGTAGAGCAGGTCGGCGACGCCCATGACGCCCAGGCCTATTCGCCTCGAGTCCTTTGAGGCCCTGTCGATCTCGGGTATCGGGTAGAGGTTTACGTCGATGATGTGGTCCAGGAACCGCGTCGTCTTGCGGATCGCCTCCTCGTAGCGCTGCCAGTCAAAGTCGTACTCGCCGTCGGCCCGCCGCTTGACAAAGTTGGCGAGGTTTATCGAGCCGAGGTTGCACGACTCGTAGGGGTAGAGGCTCTGCTCGCCGCACGGGTTTGTCGCGCGGAGCGGCTCGCCGCGGGCCTTGGCGAAGACGTTGTGGCGGTTTATCTGGTCAAAGAATATGAGGCCCGGCTCGGCGCTCTTCCAGGCCGACTGGGCTATGGCGTCTATGAGGTGCTGCGCGCTGACCTCGCCGGCCGGCGAGCCGTCGCGCGGGCTGCGCAGCGTGTACTTTGAGTCGCCACCGCCGACGAGGGCCTTCCAAAAGTCCTCCCATATGCCGACGCTCACGTTAAAGTTCTCTAGCACGCCGGGCTTTGTCTTGTTTGTGACAAACTTTTCAATGTCGGGGTGCCACGACTCCATTATCCCCATGTTGGCCCCCCTGCGCTTGCCGCCCTGCTTTACGACCTCGGTCACCGTGTTGATGATGTTCATGAACGAGACGGGGCCTGACGCGACGCCCGACGTCGAGGCGACAATGTCGCCCTCCTGGCGGAGCCGCGAGTAGTTTATCCCGACGCCGCCGCCGGACTGGAATATGAGGGCCGCGTCGGCAGTGGACTTCATGATCCCCTCCATGTTGTCGGGCATGTCAAGGACAAAGCACGCCGAGAGCTGGCCCAGGCGGCAGCCGGCGTTCATCATCGTCGGCGAGTTTGGCAAAAAGTCCTGCGAGACCATCAGGTCATAGTACTCCTCTATCCTCGCCGAGTGCGAGTCGAACTTTTTGCTCGCGAGCATCGTGAGGAGGTCCTTAAAGCCGACCCTCATCGATCCCGCGCGCGCGAGCGACACGTAGTGGTTGATGAGCGCCCTAAAGTGCCACTTGTTGAGGTAGTCCTCGCCGATCCTGAACTTTTGGTCAAAGCTGTCGAGCTTTGAGAGGTACGAGAGGGCCTCGTCGACGTTCTGCGAGTGGCGGCCGTCGCGCTCAAAGACGCGCGCGTCGTGCAGGACGTCGGCGATGCTCACGAGGACGGCGACCCTGCGGAACATCTGCGAGGGCGACTCTGTTATCTCGCTGCGGCTGTTGCGCAGGAGGTAGCGCGAGGAGAGGACGCGCAGCGAGTTGACGTCAAAGGCCGACGCTACGGGGTCAAGGGAGGCCGTGTTGAGGACGCGCATCTTTTCGTCGCGGACCTTGCGCCGCTCGTGCCTGTAGAGGATGAAGGCCTTGGCGACGCTGCTGTGCTCGTTCTCGATCAGCGTCGACTCGACCATGTCCTGTATGTCCTCGACGCTCGGCTTTGAGGACGAGAAGCCCTGCACGTAGAGCTTTTGGATGACCTTCTCGGTGAGCCGGCCGGCCTCCTCGGGGTCGCTGCGGCCCACGGCCGCAAAGGCCCTGTCTATGGCGCTCGTGATCTTTGAGCGGTCAAAGGGGGCCGTCTCGCCGTTGCGCTTTTTGATCGCCTCGATCGGGTTTTGGGTCTGGGTTGTATCCAAAATGAGCTGACGCGCAGGGGGCCAACCCGCGTGGTTATAAGATTAACTTGTGATCGCGGGCCGATCGGCGGTTAAGCAAAATTGACCTGCGGTATCCGGCGGAAAACGGTGCCTTTGGGCGCGCGCGGGCGCCGCTGGCGGCGGATACGTGCCGCCCTGCGCCCTGTTCATGCGCCTAGACCACGCAGACGGACTTGCACTTGGGGCACTTTGAGCCCGCCGCGACGCCCTTGTGGCCGCACTCGCCGCACGTCCGGACCCTCATCGAGGGCCGGAACGAGTCATAGAGGCTCGCGGCGGCCTCGACGGCCGACCTGATCGCAGGGGGCTCGGAGCCCTCCGGGAGGTTGACCGAGACGAGGAGGCTGCCGCGCAGCGACGCCGAGAGGCGCGCGGCCTCGGCGACGGGGGCGCTCTTTGGCGTCAGCGACGGCAGGTCGGCGGCGGCTACGGAGACGCCGGCCGAGTAGGACTCGGCGTCGATCGCGCTTATGAGCGAGTTCTTGCCGTACTTGGCGCCGTCGAGGGCCGCGAGGCGCACCGTCGCGTCGCTGTCGACCATGCAGACGCGCACGTCGTCGCCGGTCTCCTTGCCCTTCTTTGAGGCGATCTCGATGGCAGTCTCGAGGACCTTTTGCATGACGGCGTCGCTGCGGTCCCCGCACTGGAGTATGTCGCAGACGGCCTCGCGCAGGCCCAGGACGTTGACGTCGAGCGTAAAGGTGATCTTTTGCATGTACTGCGTGTTCTTTGCGAGGAGGGGGTTGAGGCCGCGCCGCGTCAGGTCCGATATCGCCTTTTTGCGGTGGGCCATGGACTCGAGGACGGGCGTCATCAGCAGCGCGAGGCGCGCGCGAAAGTAGACCTCGTCCTTGTTTGACTCGAATGCCAGGCGCGGCAGGTTTAGCGAGACGGACCCGAGGTGGACCGAGAGCGAGCCTGCGTCGTGGTGCGGCGAGGCGACGATGCCCCCCCACGAGGACACGCCCTTTGAGAACGCGACGTGGCCGCCCAGGGCGACTATCTCCGAGACGGCGCCTGACACGTCAGAGACTCGCCCGCGCGAGTGGTCTATGACGATGCCCACGCGCGGCGTCGGCGTGAGGCGCGCATAGTTTAGGTACGCCGCGAGCAGCGACGCGACGGCCTTTGAGTCCTGCCCGAGCGGGACGCGCAGCGTGACGAGCGTCGGGCGCGAGTTGTACTTTGGCGCGACGGACGACGTGACGAGCGCGTCGGCGATCCTGCGCTCGACGTCGGCGCCGGCGCGCGCGTGCCGCGCCATCATGGGCACGAGCCCGTCTATGACGAGCTCCTGCGAGGCCTCGCGCGAGAGCAGCGATATCGCGACTGAGAGCAGCGCGCCGAGGTCGTCGGCGGACTTTGGCGCGCACGGGCGCGCCGCGTCAGGGAGCTTGCCGCCCAGGTCTATGCCGCCGTCAAGCAGGTCGCGTATGTTGACAAATATCGTGTCCGGCAGCATCGACCACACGCCGGGGTTTGTGATGTGCAGGTCCCCTGACAGGTGCGAGTCGGCGACGTCCTTTGAGAGTATGTTTGTGAGGAGGTGCTCGGCGAAGACCTCCTGGCCCGTGCGGAACAGCAGGCCCTCGACGCCGTTGTCCTCGTTGACGACGTTTGAGAGCATCTCGTTGATGTCATAGACGGGCAGGCCCAGGCGCGCGAGCTTGTTGCGGTACTCCTCGTTGCCGTGCTCTAGCAGGACAGAGTTTACCATCTCGCGTATGAGCGAGCCGGTCAGGTAGGTCGTCTGGTACTTGTATATCCGGTTCTCGACCTCCTCTGTTATCTTTTGGGCGAGCTCCGGCGGGAGGCCGCCCTCGCGCGTGAGCGACTGCGTTATCCTGTAGGGCTTGAACTCCTCGATCGACTCGTGCGACGTGCGCACGTACATCTTGCCGCTCTCTATGATGGAGCGCTCCTCGATCTGCCTCGCGAGGCTGAGGACGAGCTTGCCGAGGTTTGTTATCGTGTAGCGCTTTTCTGACCTGTTTAGCGTGACGAGGGACTGCTTGAGGAGCTTGCGCAGGTGGTAGGCAAACTTGCCGCTCTCCTTCTTTGAGCGAAAGCCGGCCAGCGACTTGAGCTCCGAGTAGGTGAGCGGGCCCTTTGAGTTGAGGATGCGCAGTATGTCTATGCGGTTGGGGCTGGCCATGACCGAGAAGATCATGCGCACGCGCCGCGACGTCGACTTTACGAGGCCGTCGCGGCGCGGCTCGCTTTGTGCCTCCATGGCCATGCGCGCGGCGCCTGTGGCGGTTATAGATAAGACTTTTGCAGGGCGCCGCCGGGGCGGATCCCGATCGCAGCGGGGCGCGTTTGGGCCGCGGGGGCGAGGTCTCCCGCGCGTTTGGCGGCCCTGGC
>RKSK01000134.1 GCA_007570915.1 Cenarchaeum sp. | reverse complement strand
AAGAGGACCGCGAGGTAGGGGCTAGAGAACTTGAACAGCACCCACGACGCGCTCTCCGTCGGCCTCGCCACGACCCACGCCGAGAGCGCGACCATGAGCGCGCCGGACGCCGCGGCCGTCCAGAGGTACACGGGCCCCGCGGCCGGCCCGCCGCCCTCGAGCGCTATGAAAAGGGGCGCCGCGCTAAAGGCGACCATCGCGACCGTCGAGGCGGCGATTATCCGCGCGGACGCCCCCTCCGCCCTCACGGCCGTCAGCATCGGCACCCTGACTGCGTTATAGTCGGACCGAAAGTGCAGCGTGAGGCTCCATATGTGCAGCGGTATCCATATGAACACGAGGCCCGCCATCGCCAGGCCCATCGTCCAGAGGTCGGCCGTCGTGACTGCGACCCAGCCGACCATGGCCGGCGAGCCCCCGCAGAGGCCGCCCAGGATGATGTTTGTCCAGCTGCGCCGCTTGAGGCCGTACGAGTAGACCAGCACGTTGTTGAGCAGCCCAAAGGCGATGAACGCCGTGGCCCACGCGCCCTGCTCCGGCGTCGCCGTCGCCGATATCCCCATGGCCATGGCGAGCGACGCGGCGGCGAGCGCGAGGCCAAAGTTGCGCGCCTTTTCGGGCGGCGATATCCTCCCCGACGGCAGGGGCCGGCCCTGCGTGCGCTCCATTATCGCGTCAATGTCCCTGTCGTGGTAGTTTGTGAGCGTGTTCGCCGCAGCCGAGCCGGCGACCACGCTGCCGAGCACGAGGGCCCACGTCGCGCCGGATACCTCGACGCCGTGCAGGCTCGACGCGACGGCCGTGGCCCCCAGGGCCGTGAACGCGAGGAGGTACCATATCTTTGGCTTTGTGAGCTCATAGTACACGGCGACGCGCGAGGCGGCGCCCTGGCGCTGCAACTCAGCGCGCCCCCGCCGCGGCCCCCGGCGCCGGGGCGGACGAGGACTTCATCTCTATGAACGACTCGGACGAGAGGACGCCGGGTATCCCGCCGATCCCCTCCGAGACGAGGTCGTGCATCTCGGCGAGCGTCCTCGTGTGGACCGTCACAAACGCGTCAAAGCGCCCCGTGACCTCGGCGACGCCGGTCACGCCGGGCGTCTTGAGGAGGGCCGCAATCACGGCGTCGCGCCTGCGGATGTCCATGCTGATCCCCACGTGGGCCCTCACCCTGTACCCCAGGCTGCCCTCGTCTATGGAGATCGTGTACCCGCCTATGACGCCCCTCTTGACGAGCCGGCGTATGCGCGAGTACGCGACTGACGTGCTTATGCCCATCTTGCGCGCGAGGCTCGGGACCGATACCGACGAGTCCCTTGCAAGGCCGTCGAGTATCCTCAGGTCCAGGTCGTCGACGGCCCCTTGCGGTGACACCGTGCGCGCGCGCGCGGCGTTGGGTTAAAAGTCTATACTCGGCGCGTTCCCGCGCGCGCCCCTAGACCTTGCCCTTCTTGTGGAGCATCTCGGCGAGGAGGACGGCGCCCTTGGCCGAGCCCATCTTTTTGTTGTGCGAGAACAGGACGTACTTGACGCCGTGGCCCAGCAGGTCGTCCTCCTCGATGCGCCCGATCGTCGTCGTCATGCCGTCGCCGACCTCGCGCTCTATGCGCGGCTGCGGGCGCATGGGGTCGTCGTGGACCGCAAAATAGTCCGCCGGCGCCGACGGCAGGCCCGCAGTCGAGACGGCCCGGCCGTACTCGCCGTACGCCCTCTTTGCGGCCTCGGCGTCAATCTCGCGGTCCGTCCCGACAAGGACCGACTCGGTGTGGCCGTCGAGCACGGGGACCCTCGTGCACGTGCAGCTCACGCGGATGTCGGCCTCCTCTATCCTCCCGTCGCGAAGCGTGCCGAGTATCTTGCGCGTCTCTATCCTGACCTTTTTCTCCTCCTTTGGTATGTACGGGACGATGTTGTCGGTGATGTTCATCGCGCTCACGCCGGGCGAGCGGCCCGCGCCGGAGAGGGCCTGCATCGACGTCATGACCACCCTCCTGGCCCCGTGCGAGTCGTGGAGCGGCTTGAGCGTTATGGCCAGGCCCGTCGTCGTGCAGTTGGGCAGCGGCGCGACCCACCCCTTCCAGCCGCGGTTGCGGCTCTGCGCGTCAAGCAGGTCGGCGTGGTCGTCGTTGATCCCCGGTATGAGTATGGGCACGTCGTCCTCGTACCGGTACGCCGAGCTCGTGCTGATCACGGGCACGTCGGCGGCCAGGCGCGTCTCTATGTCGCGGGCCGCGCCGGACTCGACGGCCGAAAAGACGAGCTCGAGCTCCGAGGGGTCCAGCCCGTCGATCGAGCGTATCCTCATGCCCGCGACGTACCCCGGTATCCTGCCGCTGCCGTCCCAGGCGACGATCCCGCTGGGGTCCGACGAGAGGGCCTCGGCGTACGTCTTGCCGGCGCTGCGCTCGGACGCAGCTATCTGCGTCACGGCAAACCACGGGTGGCCCTCGAGGGCGTGGACGAACTCCTGGCCCACAATCCCCGTGACGCCGACGATGGCGACGCGCAGCTTTTCCATGCGCGGCGGCGCGCGCCGCGCCGCGTTAATAACCTTGCGCGCGCCGCGCGGCGCAAAAGGCTAAAACAGCGCGATATCCGCGCCGCGCGCGATGATGCGCAGCGAGGCCGCCACGCACAGGCGGGCCGTCCACGGCGGGCCGCACTCTGTGCGCGGCGGCGCCGCCGGGGGCGTCATGGACTTTAGCTCGAGCGTCGGGCCGCTCGGCCCGCCCGGCCCCATAGTCGCGGCCCTCGCGCGCGGGATAGAGACGGCGATTGCGTACCCCGACCCCGAGTACGCCGCGCTCCGCGCGGCCGTCGCGCGCGCGAGGGGGGTCGGCGCGGGCAGCGTCGTCGTGGGGGCCGGCGCGTCGGAGCTCATACACGGCTGGTGCCGCGCGTTTGTCAGGGCCGGCACGGGCGTCCTGGTGCAGGCGCCGACCTTTGGCGAGTACGCCTCGGCGGCGAGGCTCTGCGGCGGGGCCGTCAGGGAGGCCGGCGCCCTGGAGCTGCGCGCCAACCTGGGCGGGTTCCTCTCGATGATCCCGAGGTCCGGCTGCGTCCTAGTCTGCCGCCCAAACAACCCAACGGGCGAGCTCGTCCAGCGAAAGTCCGTCCTGGAGATCGTAGACGAGGCCGCAAGGAGGGGCTCGCAGGTCCTCGTCGACGAGGCGTTCATCGAGTTTGCGCCCGGGGGCGAGTCGATCCTGGGCGAGGCGGCCGCGCGCGAGAACCTCTATGTGGTCCACTCGATCACAAAGACGTTTGGCGTCCCCGGCGTGCGCTTTGGCTACGCCGCCGGCTGCGGGCGCACGGCCGCGGCCCTGCGCGCCTCGGCGGTCCCGTGGGGCGTCTCGGGCCTGGCCGAGCGCGTCGCGATGGTCGCCATGCCGCTCCTCTCGTCGTCCTCCAACGCCTCGCACGTGCGAAAGGCGAGGACCGCCTGCCACAGGGAGAGAAAGTTCATCTGCGACGGGGTCGGCGGGCTCGGCGGGTACTCGTGCGTGGGCAAGAGCGCGGCGAACTTTGTGCTGGTGAGGTCGCGCAAGCGCCACGCGCGCCCCCTGCGCGACCTGCTCCTCAAGAGGCGCGTCCTCGTGCGCGACTGCTCGTCGTTTAGCGGCCTTGACTCGTCGCACATACGCATATCCCTGAGGGGCCGCTCCGAGAACGCGGTCCTCCTCAAGGCCCTGGCATCCGTATGACCGCCATAATGGTCCAGGGGACGTCCTCGGGCGCGGGCAAGACGACGATCGCCACGGCGGTCTGCCGCGCGCTCTCTGACCGAGGGCACAGCGTCGCGCCGTTCAAGGCCCAGAACATGTCGCGCTACGCGCACAGGGCCGGCGGGGGGCTCGTCTCGCGCGCGCAGGCGGTCCAGGCCGTCGCGGCCAGGTGCGAGGCGCGGCCGGACCTCAACCCCATACTCCTGCGGCCCGCCGGGGACGACTCGTCAGACGTCTACGTCAACGGGAGGCTGCTCGCGAGGATGCGCGCGCGCGAGTACTATGCGTTCGCGAGGGGCCGCGGCCTGCGGGCCGCACGCGCGGCCCTGCGGCGCCTCGAGGCCTCGCATGACATTGTCGTCATCGAGGGGGCCGGCTCGCCGGCGGAGATAAACATCGGCTCCGGCGACATCGCCAACATGGCCATGGCCGAGGCCGCGCGGGCCGCGGTGGTCCTCGTCGCCGACATCTCGCGCGGCGGCGCGTTTGCGGCCGTCGTGGGCACGATGGCCCTCCTCGAGGCGCGCCACCGCCGCCTCGTGCGCGGCATACTCGTCAACAAGTTTCGCGGCGACGCGCGCATCCTGCGGCGCGGCTATGCGCGCCTCGAGCGCGCCACAAAAAAGCCCGTCCTCGGGACCGTCCCCGTCATGCGCGTCGGGCTCCCCGAGGAGGACTCGATGGGCGACGCGCCGGCGCGGCGCGCGATGCCGCGGCCCGCGGCCCTCGGGGCCGCATGCTCGCGCCTGGCGCGCGAGGTGGGGAGGCACGTCGACTTTGGGGCGCTGGAGGCCATGGCATGCCGCTGATCGCCGTCGCCGCCGCGGCCGCCGCCGCCCTAGCGCTCGACCTGGCCCTCGGCGAGCCGCCGCGCCGCGCGCACCCCACCGTCTGGATCGGCCGGCTCGTGGCGCGCCTCGTCGTCGCGGCGAGCTCGCGCGGGTGGGGCCGCGCCGCCGGCGCCGGGATCGTCGTGGCCGTGTGCGGGGCCGTCCTCGCCGCGCTCGCCGCGCTCGCCGCGGCCCTGGCGGCCCTCGGCCCGTGGTCGTGGGCCGCGTGGGCCGCGGCCGGCGCGATCCTGCTGTACGCGGCGATCTCCGTGCGGTCCATGGCCCGGCATGCCGGCGCCGTGACGTCGCGCCTGGCCGAGGGCGACATGGGCGGGGCGAGGCACAGCCTCGCGGCCGTCGTAAAGCGCGACACGCGCGGCCTGGGCCGGCCCGGCATACTCTCGGCGCTCGTCGAGACGATCGCCGAGAACATGTCCGACGGGATCGTCGCGCCGATCGCGTACTTTGCGCTCGCCGGCGCCCCGGGCGCCATGGTCTACCGCGCGGTAAACACGATAGACGCGATGGTCGGGTACAGGACGCGCGAGTTCGCGAGGATCGGGTGGTTTGGCGCGACGTGCGACGACGTCCTGGGGTACGTGCCGGCGAGGCTGACGGCGTGCCTCATCGTTGCCGCCGCGGCGGTCCTGGGCCTTGACTGGCGCGCGTCGATCGCCGCCGTGCGGCAGGACCACGGCGCGACGGCGAGCCCAAACTCGGGGTACCCGATGGCCGCGATGGCCGGCGCGCTCGGCGTGCGCCTCGAAAAGGCCGGCCACCACGTCATTTGGGCCGGCGGGGCGGAGCCGGAGGTGGGCCACGTGGCGGCGGCCCGCAGGGTCATGGTGGCCGGCTCGGCAATCCTCGTCGCGGCGATCGCCGCGGCCTCGGCGTGCCTCGCGGCCGCCGGCGTGGGCGCGGGGTGGTTGCATGCTTGAGCGCGCGCTCGACGCGCTTGCGCTCCTCACGGCAATCCCGGCGGGGCGCTCGCGGACCCTCGAGGGGGCCGCGCGCGGCATATGGGCGTTCCCCCTCGTGGGCGCCGCAGTCGGCGCGGCCGCCGGCGGCGCGGCAGCGGGCCTCGCGCTGGCCGGCGCCGAGCCTCTCCTCGCCGCCGTCATGGCCGCCGCCGCCCTGGCCCTGCTCACCGGCATGCACCACCTCGACGGCCTAGCCGACCTCGCCGACGCGCTCATGGCCCGCGGGCCGCTCGCGCGCAGGGTCGCCGCCCTCAAGGACCGCTCCGTCGGGGCCGCCGGGGCCGCCTCCGTGGCCCTCTGCCTCATGGCCCTCGTCGCGGCCCTCCACCCCGCCGGCCCGTGGGGCATGCTCGGCGCGATGGTCTCCGCCGAGGCCATCGCAAAGCTCTCGATGGTCGCGCTCATGCGCGCGCGGGCCGCCGCGCCGGGCAGCTCGGCGGCGCCGTTTGTGGCCGCCGCGCGCAGCCGGCGCGCCGTGGCCGCGGCCGCGGCCGTGGCGCTAGGCGTGTCAGTCGCCGTCTCTGGCCCGGTCGCGCTGGGCGCCGCGGCCGCCGGCGTTGCCGTGGCCCTTGCCGTCGGCGCTGCCTCGGCGCGCCGCCTCGGCGGGCTGCGCGGCGACGCGCTCGGCGCGGCCAACGAGCTCTCGCGCGTCGCCGCCGTGGCGATACTGGTGGCCGCGCAATGATCGGCCTCGTCATGGCCGGCGGGCGCGGGACACGCATGGCCCCGATGGGCGAAAAGCTTGCGCTCGGCGCCGGCGTGCCGATAGTCGCAAGGGTCGTCGGCGCGATGGCCGCCTCTGGCCTCTATACGCGCATCGTCGCGGCGACTAGCGGGCACTCGCCGGGGGCCGCGCGCATCCTGCGCGATGACGCGCGCGTCGAGGAGATCCGCACGCCGGGGGCGGGGTACGCCGAGGACATGCGCGCGGCGATCTCGGGCCTCGAGGGCAGCGTCATGGTGGTCCCCGGCGACCTCGCCCTGCTTGACGCCACGGCGCTGCGCCGCGCCGCGGCGCTCCACCGCGACGCCAGCGCGTGGACGGCGATCGTCTCGACGCGCCGCTACGCCGAGTCGCTCGGCGCCGCGCCGGGGTTTTTTGTCGAGGTGGGGGGCGTCGAGTGCTGCTATACGGGCGTCTCGATCGTCGCCGCGTCGCTCGCGCGCCCCGGCGGCGCCGTCAGGGAGGACCTTCGCGTGCTTGACGACAGGAGGGTGTGCCTGGGGATAAACACGCCCGGCGACTATGCGCTGGCGCTCGGGTCCACGGGCGTCCCGTGAATCTGGGCAGTCGAGCCGGTCGGGGTCGCAAGCGCGTTGCCGCACGAGTTGCACGTGACGTGCGTCGAGGCGTGCGAGTAGACGACCTGGACCTCGTTGCACTCGGAGCACTCGACCCTGAGAAACCTGCTTGACGGGGCGGGAACGGGGACGTGATCCCTCTTCATGTGGCGACCAGCTCGAACTTTTTGACGCGAATCCCGTACATGTTGAACTTTTTCTTGCACTCGGGGCAGGAGAGCATGCGCGTGACCTTTTTGGTGACCTTGGCCGGCTTGGCGAGCTTTGGGAACTTTTGGCCGCCATAGCCCCTCTTGTCCTCGGCGTGGCGCCTCTCGCCGATCGCCGAGGCGCGGCGCTTGCCGGCCTTGTATATCGAGACCTTTTGCGAGGTGTGCTTGCGGCACTTGGGGCAGTAGCGCATTATCGCCTTGGGGTACTTCAACGCGGGCGGGCGCGCGGCGCGGCGTATTTAAGCATTGAACCTTTAATGGGGGCCGGGGGCGCGGGCGCGCATGGACGCGCTGGCCTCCTCGTTCAGGGCGCTCAACGCCGTGGCCATGGGCGAGGCCCACGCGGGCCTCGTCATCAGGGGGGCCGCGCTGGCCAACGTGTACACGGGAGAGGTCCAGGAGGGCACCGACATTGCCGTGGCCGGCTCGAGGGTGGCGTACGTGGGCCCGGACGCCTCGCGCGCGATCGGGCCGGGGACGAGGGTCCGCCGCGCGCGCGGCCTCTTCGCCGTGCCGGGCATGGCCGACCCGCATGTCCACATTGACCAGCTCGTCATGCCGCGCGAGTTTGCCGCGCGCGCGGCGCTGCGCGGCGTGACGTCGCTCTTTGCGGATCCCATAGACGTCGTCTCCGTCGCCGGCGCGCGCGGCCTCGGCGAGTTTTTGCGCCAGTGCGAGGGGGCCGCGGCGCGGGTCTTTAGCGTGGTCCCCGGGGGCCTTCCCGTGGACCGCAGGTTTAGCACGTCCAGGGCGCTCACGCCGGCCCAGGAGGCCGCGGCGCTGCGGCGCGACGGCGTGATTGGACTCGGCGAGGTGTTCTCGTGGACGCGCGTCACCTCGCGCGACCCGGCCACAATGCGCCAGCTCGCGAGGATGCTCGGCGAGGGGTGCGTGATAAACGGGCACACCGCCGGCGCGTCGGGAAGAAAGCTCCAGGCGTACGTCGCGTCTGGCATACTCTCGTGCCACGAGCCAGTCGACTATGCGCAGGCAATAGAGAGGCTGCGGCTGGGCATGTGGGTCATGGCCAGGGAGGGCTCGATAAGGCGCGACCTGCGCGCCATAGTCTCCGAGGCCGTCGCGCGCGGGATCGACACGTCGCGCCTGATGTTCTGCTCGGACGGCGTAAACCCCGTGGACATGGCCGCGCACGGGCACATTGACCACTGCGTGCGCGAGGCCGCCAGGGCCGGCATGGACCCCGTGAGGGCGTACGCGGTGGCGTCCAGGAACGCCTTTGACTATTATGGCATGGGCCGCGACCTCGGCGGGATCGGGCCCGGCAGGCTTGCCGACATTGTCCTGGTCGACGACCTTGCGGCCGCGCGCGCGCGCGACGTCTATGTCGGCGGGCGCGAGGTCGTCAGGGACCGCAGGCTAGCGGCCCCCGTTCGCGCGCGCAGGCCCCCCGCCTGGGCCGCGCGGACCGTCAGGGTCGGCCCCGCGATCCGCGCCGGCGACTTTGAGGTCCGCGCGCGCGGGGGGGCCGAGGTCAACACGATATCCATGGCCACCGAGATTGTCACGCGCATGGGCAGCGCGACGCTCGAGTCGCGGGGCGGCCTGCTAGTCTCCGGCGGCCGGACCGGCGTCGCGCGGGCCGCGGCGATCGACAGGTCCGGCCGGACCGGCGCGCGGGCCGTCGCCTTCGTCGAGGGCATGGGCGAGCTGGAGGGGGCGATCGCCTCGACGTGGACGTTCCACGAGAACGACCTCGTCGTCGTCGGGCCCGATCCTGCCGAGATGGCAGTCGCGGCCCGCGCCGCGGCCGCCGGCGGGGGCGGGATCGCCGTCTCGAGGGGCCGCAGGGTCGCCGCGAGGCTGCCCATGCGCTTTTGCGGGATCGCCTCGGCGCTGCCCATGGCCGAGGCCGCCTCGCGCCTGGAGGCCATAGACGCCGAGATGGCCGCCGCGGGGTGCCGCTTTGGGCGGGCGCACCTGGTGCCCCTCTTTTTGCCCTTCCTGGCCCTCCCCTCGGTCCGCCTCCTCCACTCCGGCCTGGTCGACGTCAGGGCGCGCAGGCGCGTGCCCGCCGTGGCCCATAGGTTAAAATAGTCCCCGATTTGGGGGGGCGCGCGAGATGGCTTCAATACAGCAGACGCCACAGGGGCCGGTTCTCGTCCTCAAGGAGAGCGCGCTCCAGCAAAAGGGGCGCGACGCGCAGCAGAACAACATCGCGGCCGCAAAGCTTATAGCGGATCTCGTCAAGTCCAGCCTCGGGCCCAGGGGCCTCGACAAGATGCTAGTCGACTCGCTAGGCGACGTGACCATAACGAACGACGGCGCGACCATACTAAAGGAGATAGACGTGCAGCACCCCGCCGCAAAGATGATGGTCGAGATATCAAAGACCGTCGACAACGAGGTCGGCGACGGGACCACTTCGTCGGTCGTCTTTGGCGGCGCGCTCATCGCCAACGCCGAGGCCCTCCTTAAAAAGGACGTCCACTCGTCGGTCATCGTCGACGGCTACCAGGCCGCCGCCGAGAAGACCCTGGAGCTCCTCGGCGGGATCGCAAAGGGCGTCAAGGCCGACGACCGCGAGGCGCTCATAAACGTCGCAAAGACGAGCATGGAGTCAAAGCTCATATCCGAGGACAGCGGCCCGCTCTCGGAGATAGTAGTCGACGCGGTCCTCAAGGTGGCCGCCGAGAGGGGGGGCTCGCAGGCCGTGGACCTCGAGAACGTCAAGGTCGAGAAAAAGTCCGGCGGCTCGATACAGGACACGCGCCTGGTCATGGGCATAGTCCTCGACAAGGAGGTCGTCCACAGCGGCATGCCCCAAAAGGTCGAGTCCGCGAAGATTGCCCTCCTCAACTGCGCGCTAGAGGTCGAAAAGACGGAGCTCAGCGCCGAGATCAGGATCAACGACCCGACGCAGATGCAGATGTTCCTAGAGGAGGAGAACCGCATGCTAAAGTCCATGGCCGACAGGCTGCGCGACATCGGGGCCAACGTCTGCCTCTGCCAAAAGGGCATCGACGACATTGCGCAGCACTACCTGGCAAAGCACGGCATACTCGCCGTGAGGCGCGTCAAGGAGAGCGACATGACAAAGCTCTCGCGCGCGACCGGCGCGAGGATCACGACAAACATCGATGACCTCTCAGAGAAGGACCTCGGCGCCGCGCAGGTGGTCCAGCAGAGAAAGGTCGAGGCCGACAAGTGGGTCTTTGTCGAGGGGTGCCGCAACCCGCAGGCCGTCACGATACTCATCCGCGGCGGCTCTCAGAGGGTCGTCGACGAGGTCGACCGCTCGATGCACGACGCGCTGATGGTCGTGAAGGACGTGATCGAGAACCCGAGCATCGTCGCCGGGGGCGGCGCGCCGGAGGCGCACATTGCGATGCAGCTAAAGGAGTGGGCGGACTCGCTTGACGGCCGCGAGCAGCTCGCCGTAAAGAGGTACGCCGAGGCCCTCGAGGCCATACCCCTAACCATAGCCGAGAACGCCGGGATGGACCCGATCGACAGCATGGCGAGCCTGCGCTCGAGGCACTCGCAGGGCAAGAGGACGACTGGCATCGACGCGCGCAACACGCGCGTGGCAGACATGCTCGCCGCCAACGTCGTCGAGCCCGTCTCGGTCAAGGAGCAGGTCATAAAGTCGGCGACAGAGGCCGCCTGCATGATACTCCGCATAGACGACGTCATATCCGTCGCGCCGCCCGCCGGCGGCGGCGGCCCCGGCGGCGGCGGATCTCCGCCAGGCTAGCGGCAAAAGCCGGGGCTTTCGCGCAAGCGCGGCCTGCGGGTTTGTGTAACTCGATCCAGTTACAAAAAACCGCACATGCTATTAAGCCATGAGCTGCGGCGCCGTGCCTGTGGGCGGGATCGGCCTACTCGGGCAGGTGGCCTGCGTGCGGGTGCCTGGCAGGCTGCGCGTGCGGAATCACGAACTCGACGAACATCTCGAACTTTGACTCTAGCACAGTCAGCCTGTCGGACATGCCGTCCACCTTTATGCCCAGCTCCCTGACCTCGTCGGAGAGCCTGGCCACCTCGGCCCTGAGCGCTTCGTGCCTCGCGCGGTCGGCCTCCCTCTGCAGCTCGGCCTCCTTGCGGTCGGCCTCCCTCTGCAGCTC
>RKSK01000171.1 GCA_007570915.1 Cenarchaeum sp. | reverse complement strand
CACAAAGCGCGACACCCGACTGCGCGGGCCTTCGTATGGACCTGGCGTTGTACGAAGTTCTGCGTTGGATACTGTCTTGTAACGTGTAGGTAGAGCCTCCCTTCCCTGGTTTGGGGTCTGTGGGCTTGAAGATGAATGAATTCTGCAGCCTCTGTGCCCCCCTTTCCATGGCCCGCTCCACGGCCGAAGGAACGCCCCACGAGCACGGTGGGGGGGGGGCACCCGGCGAACGTCAACAAGGCGAGCAGCTCGGCGATCCGAGGGCAGTGGCGCGCCGAGGCGGGTATCCCGGGGCTGGAGGCCACCGGGTTTACGGCCGTGGCGCAGGACGAGGCGATCATCACGCACGAGGCGGGCGCCCACACATCCCAAAAGTAGACCCCGCGCCTGATCCGGGCCAACCATATCTATAGGCACACTTCCCAAAAGCATGCCCCGGCGCCAGAGCCCTGCCCAAACAGGCCTATTGGAGGGCTTCGGCGGGCGCCGCGGCGCGGCCAGACGCGCTATTCTCTCCCACAGTGGGACCCGCCGCGCTCATCGCCGCCCCGCAGGTGGCGACACCGGCCAGGCGGGGGCGAGGCGCGGGGCCGGCGACGGGCCGGCCCAATCCTTAAATGGGGCCGCCGGAGGGGGGCGGGCGATGAGCACGCAACCAGAGATACCGCTCGACAACCACGAGGAGACGATGAGGGCGCTTAGGGAGAGCGCCGGCAACGACGAAAAGGCCCTCGCCGAGGCCGAGGAGTGGGGCAGGAGGCGCCAGGAGAGGCTCCCCAGGCTCCGCAGGTTCGTCGCGCTGCTAGGCAGGCACGGCATAGTCGGCCCGGAGACGGACAGGATAGAGAGGGACTTTGTCGTGGCCCAGTGCTATGCGATCGCCACAAGGCACGGCCTGGACATGATGGGGTACACGTACCTCGACAGCCAGTCCGGCCCGCTGGCGTCGCTGCTGGACATTGACCTGTACGCAGTCGAGCTCGACGGCGAGGACCACGGCAAGGTGTTCCAGAGCGACGCCGACGAGCGCGAGTTCCTGGCAAGGGTCAGGGGCAGGAGCCACGCCGAGCTGGGCCGAATGGCGCGAGACGCCGTGATACCAGAGCGCGAGCGAATGATAATCGCGTGAGCAGGCCCACAGGGCGGCGCCGCCTGGCGCAACCCTTTTTAATTGCCTCCGCGGGGGAGCCCCGTCAAAATGTCGTGGCGGCGCTACCGTGGGATCGACGCCCAATTTGCGGCCATGCTGGCCGCCATCGGGGCCATCGTCGCCGCCGCCGCGTGGACAGGAACGGTGCGCGACCTTGACACCGCCGGAAGCCTCTCCTCCGTGCTCGGGTTTGCCGCCACCGTGGTAATCTTTTGGATCGCGCGCCTGCTGTCCGGGAGGATCCGCCGGGCCAGGATAAGCCTGCTTCGCAGGGACGACCTGCGCAACAGGAACCACATGATCGCCATGGCCAACCTCTGCAAGTCGCTGATGCTGGGAGCGCGCGGGGCAGATCCAGGATCGCCTGCGGCCCTGGCGGCAATGCGCGACACGGCCCTCTACATCGGGGAGTTTGGCACGACATACGGGCACCTTCTCACCGGGAACGGCAAAAGGCTCGCCGAGAGGGTGCGCGCCGCGGCGCTCACCGCAGTGGCGGGCAAGTCGTGCGCCACCGTGGACGTCTCGCACATGCTCGGCTCCCTCGGGCGGCTTGAGGGGGAGATACTCGACGTCGACAGCGGCGAGCTGGTGAGGCGCCGTGAGCAGGAGGCCGACGCCGGGGACCCCGCGCGGGAGTAGGCCCGCCGCGCCCGGCCATGGCCGCGGCCCGACGGACGGGACGGTAGCGGCAGACGACGGCGGGATAACCGCCTCGTACGAGTACAACGACGACGAACACGTGATCGCGTCCGCCGTGATCCGCTGGAGCGCCGGCGACACGCAGTGGTCCGGGGCGAGCTACCCGGCGTCCGGCTCGGGCGCCGTCCGCGTCGTCGACCCGGCCATGAACTGGAACCCCGAGGCCGCCGGCAACTTTGAGGTCGACGCCTGCTCGACGGCCGACGCCGGCGGCACAAGCCTGACCGTGACGGAGACGCGGGAGGCCACGGGCATATTCGAGGGGACCGCCATGTTCACGCCCGCCGACCAGTCCTCGGGCCACCGCCTCAGGGTCGCCGAGGGCGACACGGTGACTGCCCGCTACGACGACAACACGCTGCCCGACCCCTACACGCGCAACGACGAGCTCGAGGTCGAGGGGACCACGATAATCGGCACGCTCGTGCCCCCGCTAGAGAGGGCGGTCGTGAGCAACGTGCGGCTGACGGACAACTCGGGCAACCCGCTCGACACCGTCGCCGTCGGCCAGCAGGTCCGGGTGACCGGCCAGGTGGCCAGCGGCCAGGAGTCCGACCAGGCCTACGCCTACCTCGTCCAGATCAACGACGCCAGCGACGTGACGCTCTCGCTCACGTGGACGAGCGGCACGCTCAACGCGGGCCAGACGC